>JBIKOF010000224.1:0-4225 GCA_044358205.1 Gammaproteobacteria bacterium
AGGCTGCGCGAATCGCGCTATGCGTTCACTGAGGAAGCCCTGCGCCCGTATTTCTCGCTCGATCGCGTGCTCGAGGGGCTGTTCGCACTCTGCCAGCGGCTGTTCGGTATCCGCGTGCGGCGTGCCGACGGCGATGCCCCGGTCTGGCATGCAGACGTGCGCTTCCATGTGATCGAGGATGAGTCCGGCCGACCGCTCGCCCAGTTCTATCTGGACCCCTATTCACGGCCCGCGAACAAGCGCGGCGGGGCCTGGATGGCGGACTGCATTCAGCGATCCAGAACTGCGACCGGGCTGCGTTTGCCCGTCGCTCATCTCGTCTGCAATGGGACGCCGCCCTCAGGCGGGGTGCCTTCATTGATGACCTTCCGCGAAGTGGAGACCCTCTTCCACGAATTCGGTCACGGCCTGCAGCACATGCTCACCACCGTCGATTATCGCGACGCGGCCGGCATTGCGGGCGTGGAATGGGATGCGGTGGAGCTCCCCAGCCAATTCATGGAGAACTGGTGTCTGCATCGCCCAACGCTGGAAGGACTGGCCATCCACTACGAAACCGGCGAAGTGCTGCCCGAGGCATTGTTCGAAAAACTGAAAGCCGCGCGCACCTATCGCGCGGGCTCTGCGATGCTCAGACAGCTACAGTTCGGGATGACCGACCTGGCGCTGCATGCCGGTGACGATGCGAACCCCCGTTCACCGTTCGAAATCGAACGTGCCATCGTGGCGCGCACAAGCCTGCTGCCACCGCTGCCGGAAACCCGATTCCTGTGTTCCTTCTCGCACATCTTTGCGGGTGGATATGCCGCCGGCTATTACAGCTACAAGTGGGCGGAAGTCCTCAGTGCCGATGCGTTTGCGGCGTTTGAGGAGGCTGGCCTCGATGATGCAGCCGCGGTGGCCGCCACTGGTCGACGCTACCGCGCCACCGTCCTCGCTCAGGGCGGGAGCCGCCATCCGCTGGAAATCTTCCGCGAATTCCGCGGACGCGATCCCGATCCCTCGGCCCTGCTGCGCCATCATGGTCTGCTGGCGGCTTGAACGCGGGTTTTCCTATCGAGGAGATCCTCCCCGCGCTGTGTGAAAGCCTCGCGGTGAATCCCCGCCTGGTGCTGGAAGCCCCGCCAGGCGCGGGCAAAACGACGCAGGTGCCTCTCGCGCTGCTCTCCGCCGACTGGTGTAAAGGGCGGGTATTGATGCTGGAACCCCGGCGTATCGCAGCCCGCGGCGCGGCGTCCTTCATGGCCCGACAGTGTGGTGAGGCGCTCGGGGAATCGGTGGGGTATCACATCCGATTCGAGCGCAAGGTCTCCGCATCCACCCGCATTGAAGTGCTCACCGAGGGCATACTGACCCGCCGCCTGCAGTCGGACCCGATGCTGGACGGCGTCTCGGCGGTAATCTTTGATGAATTCCACGAGCGACACCTGGCGAGCGATTTAGGTCTCGCGCTTTGCCGCGAGGTACAGGAAACCCTGCGTCCAGACTTGCGGCTCATCGTGATGTCCGCGACCCTCGATGGCGCGCGTCTTGCCACATGGCTGGACGCGCCCCGACTGACCGCAGAAGGCCGCAGTTTTCCGGTGGAAATTCAACATTTCGCGGCCCGCACGCAGGAGCCGCCCGCCAGCCACCTGCGCCGTGCGGTGGCGGAGGCCCTGGCCCGCGTAGAGGGAGACGTGTTGTGCTTTCTGCCGGGCAAACGGGAAATCGAGCAGGCGCTGCGTACCGTTGATGGACTCGGCGCGCCGGTTGAAATTCTGCATGGAGAACTGGGCATGGACGCACAGGCGCGCCTGCTGGCCCCCGCCTCTGGCCGCCGTATCATCCTGGCCACCAATGTTGCGGAGTCCAGTGTCACCCTGCCCGGCGTCCGAGCGGTCGTCGACACGGGCCTGGCACGTGAACCGCGCTTCGACCCCGGTAGCGGCATGAGCCAACTCCAAACGGTGGCCATCGCCCAAAGCTCTGCAGTGCAGCGCGCAGGACGCGCAGGTCGTCTAGGTCCCGGCCTCTGCCTGCGGCTATGGCCAGAGAGCCAGCGACTCGACCCGGCAGCGCGGCCCGAGTTGCAGCAAGTGGACCTCGCCAGTTTCGTGCTGGAGCTGAAGGCTTGGGGCAGCGCTGCGCTCGCGCTGCCGGATGCACCGCCGCCGGGCGCGTTGGCGCAGGCTGAAGACCTGCTGCGCAGCCTGGGCGCCCTCGACGCTGACGGGCGAATGACCGCGCACGGGCGCGCGCTGCTCGATCTGGGCGTCCACCCGCGTCTTGGCAACGCCATGCTCCGCGCCCCTGCAGAAATGAAAGGCCTCGCCTGCGATATTGCGGCTGTGCTCGAGGCACCAGATCCTTTGCGCGGCGAATCTCGTTATCTCGATAGCATTCAACCTCGCCTCATCGCCTTGCATCGCTTTCGGCACGGCGCTGCGGAATCGACAGAAGTTCACCGAGGCGGGTTGGCAAGAATCGAGCAGGCCGCGCGAGATTGGCGTCGACGGTTGGGGATGGCCAACACGGTTCAGACCGTCGCGCCTGCCGACTACGACGCCGGACACCTCCTCGCGCTTGCCTATCCTGACCGGGTCGCCCGTCGGGATGACAATAATCCTCGGCGTTATCAGCTTGCGAATGGACGCGGCGCATTGCTGCGTAACGAATCCGATCTGGTCGGCACACCATGGTTGGCAATCGCGGACCTCAGACTGGACGCAAGAGACAGCCTGATTCGACGCGCAGCGCCGCTCGACGAGCGACTCCTTGGCACGCTGTTTCCCGAGCGCCTGCGAGAGGAAACCCGACAGGCCTTCAATCCTGGGACCCGCGCGGTCGAAACTCAGGCGCTGCGCTTCTTCGATGCCATCGCGCTCGCCAACCGCACGCTTCCAACGCCCAGAGACAGCAACACCGCTGCCCGCCTCTGCAGCGGTATTGCCGCGCTGGGTCTGGAGTGCCTGCCGTGGACCGAAACCCTGCGCGAGTGGCAGGCACGCGTCGCCTTGCTCCGTCGCCATTGTCAGGAACTCGCGCTGCCGGATGTCGATGATCCCGCGCTGAAAGAGACCCTCGCCGAGTGGCTCGAGCCCCGCCTGCTGGGGATGACGCGTGTGGCAGAGTTAGACGCAGCCTGCCTTGGTGAGGCACTGGAAGCCCAACTCGACCATGCCCAGCGTCGCGCGGTCGCTTCACTTGCGCCTCTGGATATCGAGGTCCCCAGTGGCCAACGACGACGCCTCAGCTATACCGAGGGCGATGCACCCATACTCGCCGTCAAGCTGCAGGAAATGTTTGGTCTGGCAGATACCCCGACGGTGGCCAAGGGACGCGTGCCGGTGGTCCTGCACCTGCTGTCACCACGCCAGGTACCGATTCAGGTGACCCGGGACCTGCGCAGCTTCTGGGATCGCACCTATCCTGAGGTTCGGCGGGAACTGAAGGGACGTTACCCGCGTCATCCCTGGCCCGAGGATCCATGGACGGCGCCTGCAACCCATAGGGCCAAGCCGCGCGGAACCTGAGTGCGGTAGAAATTAAATGTAACGTCGCGCCAACATCGTTGCCGCGGCCGGGTCCAGCAGATCTGCCCGACGCACTTCCTCGAAACGCATCAACAGATCTTCGGGCCGCAGACGTCTTTTCTCGGCCCCGACGAAGTCGTGAATGATTCGGCCCTGATGCATCATCACCAGCCGGTTGCCGTAGGTGACAGCCTGCTGCATGGAATGTGTCACCATGAGGCTGGTGAGACCCTCGCGCTGGATGATTTGATCGGTGATTCGCACCACTTGATCCGCACTCCGCGGATCAAGCGCCGCGGTGTGTTCATCGAGTAGCAGGATCTCGGGTTTGAGCCAGGTGGCCATCAGCAGAGTCAGCGCCTGACGTTGTCCTCCGGACAGACTGCCGATGGCATTGTCGAGCCGATTCTCCAGCCCCATCCCGAGACTGCGCACGCGTTCCAGCATGTCCCGGCGTATTCCCTTGGAGACAGCCCAGCCGAGGTTGCGTGCATGGCCTCGACGCGCAGCGAGCGCAAGGTTTTCTGCAATCGAAAGATGCGGCGCGGTGCCGCTGAACGGATTCTGGAACACGCGGCCAATCAGCGCTGCGCGGCGATGTTCCGGCCAGCGGGTCACATCTTGACCGGCCAGATGGATGCTGCCCTCGTCCACCAGGAAACTCCCGGCCACCGCATTGAGCAGCGTGGATTTTCCCGAGCCGTTGCTGC
>JBIKOF010000225.1:0-4211 GCA_044358205.1 Gammaproteobacteria bacterium
CCCTGGAAGCCAGGCGAGCGCAAGTTATTTTGGCTGGTGGAATCTTCTATCCAAAATGAGTCTGGGGCTCGCGGCGGGGCTTGCGCTGCCGCTTGCGCAGTGGCTGGGCTACTCTCCGGGTGCGGTTACGGCGGCGGGAAGCGAACTTCAAGGTCTTCTGATCTGCTATGCCTTCCTCCCATGCGGGGTCAAACTGGCGGCGATCCTTCTGCTCCAAAGCTTTTCCACGGCCGACAGCGCCGGAGACTGATATGCCACTGAATCCGGAAATCATCGACTGGAAAGGCTTGCGCGTATGGCTCATCGGCGCCTCGAGCGGAATCGGGGAAAGTCTTGCGCGGGCGCTGGCCTTGCGCGGGGCACGGCTTGCCTTGTCCGCGCGACGCGCCGAACGGCTGATGGCGCTGGCTGCGCACTGCGGCGAGGATGCGTCGCTGGTGTTGCCGCTCGACATCACTGAAGCAGAGAGCGTTGCCCGTGCAGCCGAGCTGTTACGCCAGCAATGGCAGGGATGCGACCTTGTTATCGTGATGGCTGGAGATTACGTGCCGCTGTCTGCGGAAAACTTTGCCCTCGCACCGGCGCGCGCACTCATCGAGGTGAATCTCCAGGGGCCGCTCAACGTTCTGGCGGCGCTTCTGCCGAGCATCCTGCAAGGTGAACGGACCGGCATCGCGCTCGTATCCAGTGTGGCTGGATATAAAGGCTTGCCCCGAAGCCTGGTTTACGGGCCGAGCAAGGCAGCACTGATCAATCTGGCCGAATCGCTTTATCTCGATTTACACCCACGCGGGTGTGGGGTGTGGGTCATCAATCCAGGTTTTGTCCGAACCCCTCTGACCGCCCAGAATGATTTTGACATGCCATTTATCATCGGTGCCGATGAGGCCGCGGATCAGATCATCTCAGGCTTCGCGCAAGGCCTGTTCGAAATCCATTTCCCGAAACGGTTCAGCCGTCTGCTGAAGTTCCTGCAGTTGCTGCCCTATTCCCTCTACTTTCGGTTGGTGGCGAGGATTACCCGATGATGCCCGATAAAAGCCTTCCAACGCTGGTGGATTTCTGGCAAACACTCACACCCACCTCGCTCCAACAATTAGGCACGCACTACACCGAAGATGCCTCATTTCGCGACCCATTCAACGCGGTCAAAGGCCTGCCCGCGATCCGCAAGATTTTCGAAGAGATGTTTGAGCGGCTGGTCGACCCGCGGTTCACGGTGACGGAGGTCATCGCGAGCGGCGACAGCGCGTTTCTGGTGTGGGAGTTCAGCTTTGGAATACGGGCATTGAAGCCGCAGCACATCCGCCGCATCCATGGCGGGACTCACCTGCGTTTCGCACCAGACGGCAGGGTCTGCGCGCATCGGGACTACTGGGATGCGGCAGGCGAACTGTATGCACAGCTGCCCGTGCTCGGCCCACTGATGCGCACACTCGCGCGCTGGTTTGCCTGATCCATGCGGTTTGCGCGCCAAGGTTCGCTGGCGGGTGTGCTGGCAGGGTTGCTGTTCATGGCGCCCTTCGCACGCGCGATCGATCTGGATCTGATGACCCCGCCAGGCCGCTATGTGAGTGTCGACACCCATCGACTGCACTATTACTGCGTGGGCGATGGCACGCCCACGGTGGTGATCGATGGCGGCATCGGCAGTGCGGCCGTGGAATGGCGGGCCATCCAGACCGCACTCAGCGGACGTACGCGCGTTTGCAGCTATGACCGGGCGGGTTACGGCTGGAGCGACCCGGGGCCTGCACCCAGGTCCACTTCCCGAGTGGTGAAAGAAATGCGCGAGATGCTGCAAGAAGCCAGAATCCCACCGCCCTACCTGCTGGTCGGACATTCTTTCGGGGGCTTCAACGTGCGCTACTTCGCGGCCAATTTTCCGGATGAGGTGCTCGGGCTCGTGCTGCTGGAATCATCCCACCCTGCGGCGGCCATGCCCCGCGACAAGAAAAGCGTGGCCGGGCGCAATCCCTTTCCTGCGCAGGTAGCGACGGAAGGACGCGCTGAAAGCGATGATTTCGCAGTTGCGGGTTACCTCAATTCACGACGCAAGGCGATTTTTGCGCAGATGGATGAAATCTCCTCATTCGCCCGCAGCGCGCGCGAGGTCGAGGCTTCGCCCGCTCTCGCCAGCATTCCCATCATCGTGGTCGCGCGTGACCCGGCCCGGGGTTTTCCCGACCCGGCGGAGGAGTCGTCTTGGCAGCAAGGGCAGCACGAGCTGGCCGAGTTAAGCCCGCAGGGACGCTTCGTCACTGCCAAGGGCAGCGGTCACGAAATTCATGCCGATAGGCCGGATGTGGTCGTCGCTGAAATCAGCGCGCTGCTAGATTTGCTGGCAATACCCAGCGCTCCAGAAAATCCGAAATGAGGCCAAGCGTGATGGCAGATTGCTCCAGTGCGGGCGAATGTCGGCAGGCTGGAAGGATGTGCGTTTCCACGGGACCCGAAACCTGCCTGGCGATGGCATCGAGCTGACGCGCCGTTCCATACTGGTCGTCCTCTCCCTGAATCTGCAGCACCGGCACGCGTATGCCCGGCAGGAATGACTCGAGATTCCACTGCTCGAACAAGGGGTCCAGCCACGCGCCGCTCCAACCCTCAAAGGCGCAATCGACATTTTCGCCGTGATAGCGTGCGAGGCGCCCCCTGAGATCGCCCTCGCGGTAGGCCACCCGCGCTGCGCCGATGCTTGAAAGGCCCTCGGGCTCGGCGAATACGTGGGGTGCCAGAACGACGACGCCTCGAATTCGGGAATCGTCAGTGGCGCCCGCGGAAACCAGGGCAATGGAAGCTCCATCGCTATGCCCCACCAGCACGCAGTCGCCGATGCCTGCGCTCGTTAGCAGAAGCGGCAGCGCCCGCCCCTCAGCCTGCATGTAATCCAGCGGCCAGGGCGTCGGACGCGCAGAAGAATTTCCATATCCCGCGCGGGACCACGCGAAAACTGCACAGCCGGTTTGCTGCGCGAGCGCGGCGGGAAAGTCGCGCCAGAGCGCTACGCACCCGAGCCCCTCGTGCAATAGCACCAGCGTCGGACGGGCAGGATCTCCGGCAACCCTCAGTGTTTCCAGAGACACGCCCGCCAGGGAGAGCGTGCCATGGGCGACATCGATCACCGCGAACTCAGGCGGCGAGCAGCCCCGCGCGCGTCACATGATCCAGAGTGTCGGCGAGCGCCCGGTCCAACTTGTCGAAGATTTCATCGATTTGCGCTTCGTTGATGATGAGCGGCGGACACAGCGCGATGCCATCCCCGACGTTACGCGGAATGAGGCCATGCGCGTGGCAGCGCTCGAAACAATACGTACCGATTGAGCCCGGAGGATTGAAACCCGCCCGTGTGCGCTTGTCCGACACGAACTCCAGCGCCCCGATGAGCCCAACGCCACGCACCTCACCCACCAGCGGGTGATCGCTAAGGCGGCGCAGACCCGCCTGAAACTTCACGCTCATGCGCGCAGCGTGCGCGAAAATTTGATCGCGCTCGTAGATTTCAAGCGTTTTCAGCGCAACGGCTGCGCAAACAGGATGTCCGCTATAGGTGTAGCCATGGCCGAAGCTGCCGAGCTTGCGGCTGGCTTCCAGCATCGGCGCGTACATTTTTTCGGGGATGACCACTGCCGAGAGTGGCTGGTAGGACGAGGTCAGTGCTTTCGCCATCGTCATCGTGTCGGGCTTGATGTTGAAAGTCTGGGAGCCGAACGCCTGCCCGGTTCGACCGAAGGCGCACACCACTTCATCGGCGATGAAAAGCACGTCATAGCGTGCAAGTACTGCTTGAATCTTTTCAAAGTAAGTGCGGGGTGGAACAAGCACTCCGCCCGCGGCCATCACGGGTTCCGCGATAAAGGCCGCCACGGTATCCGGACCTTCGCGCAGGATGAGTTGTTCGAGGTTGTTGGCGAGACGAGTGGCGAAGTCCTCTTCGCTCTCGCCTTTCTCCGCAAACCGGTAGTGATGCGGGCAGTCGGTGTGGATGAAGCGCCCATCGATCGGCACGTCCCATTGCAGGTGCATGGGCGGCAGGCCCGTCAGGCTGGCAGCCGCGAGGGTAATCCCGTGGTAGCCCTTCACCCGACCGATGATCTTCTTTTTCTGCGGGCGCCCGATGGCGTTGTTGTAGAACCAGATGAGCTTGACCTGAGTATCGTTCGCGTCCGAACCGGAGCAGCCAAAGAAAACCTTCGACGCCTCCATCGGAA
>JBIKOF010000226.1:0-4204 GCA_044358205.1 Gammaproteobacteria bacterium
CGATCGAGCGGGTTGATCTGTTGACCAAGCAGAACGCCCTCCGCGTCCGTGTATTCCCACGACGCCAAACGTTGGTGCTGGTGATAGTCCGTGATCCGCGCGGCAGCGCTGCGCAAGGCGTCCACGGTGGTGGTTGGAAGAATGGCGAGCGCACGTGAAAAATCGCGAATTTCCAGTTCGTCGGCCTGCGAGACCGCACGCTGGTCGAAACGGTTGGTGTATTCCACCAGCGCCGCATCCCCGCGCACTCGGACGTCGCGGATGATGGATTGCACAACCCCTTGGACATCTTCCGACCGCGCATCATCCCAGGCCAGCAGACTGGAAAGTGCGGCGTCGAACGTCGGGTCGGTGGTATCCAGGCGTTTGATTGTGGCCATCGGAAACTCCGGAAGGTGGGCTCAAGCCGACGGGAGTTGGGCCTCGAGCAGGGAAATCAGTCGCGTTGCCGTGGCGTGCCGGGTCTTCATGGCCGCCTTGTTGATGATCAGTCTGGAAGTGACCCGGCAGATTTCCTCGAGTTCCAGAAGACCGTTGGCGCGCAACGTGTTCCCCGTATCGACCAGATCAACAATGCAGTCTGCGAGGCCAACCAGCGGCGCCAGTTCCATCGAGCCGTAGAGCTTGATGATTTCAGTCTGCACGCCTTTGCGCGCGAAATGTCGACGCGTGATGGCAGGATACTTGGTGGCAACCCGAAGCCGGCCGCGCTGGAGCAGCGCGGCATCCCGCCCTGCTACAGAAAGACGGCAAGGCGAAATGCGCAGATCGAGCGGCTCGTAGAACCCGTCGCCCTCGTACTCGAGCAGCGTATCGCGTCCGACGATGCCTAGATCGGCGCCGCCATAGTCCACGTAGGTCGGAACATCCGTCGCGCGCACCACGACCATCGAAATGGCCGGGTCGCTGGTGGGCAGGATAAGGCGTCGGGAACGTTCCGGATCTTCGGTGGGCACGATGCCTGCGGCGGCGAGGAGTGGCAGCGCCTCCTTCAGGATTCGGCCCTTGGCCACCGCGAGCGTGAGGGTGTCGCGAGACATACGCGGGCTCAGCTCGGAATACGACGAATCTGCGCGCCGAGATTGCTCAGCTTTTCCTCGATGGTCTCGTAGCCACGGTCGATGTGATAGATGCGATCGACTTCGGTATCGCCCTCCGCCACCAGTCCGGCGAGCACGAGACTCGCAGAGGCGCGGAGGTCCGTCGCCATCAAAGGCGCGCTCTTGAGACGCCCGACACCTGTGGTGATGACGGTGTTGCCCTCGATGCGAACCTGAGCGCCCATACGTTGCAGCTCCAGCACGTGCATGAAGCGATTTTCAAACACGGACTCTGTAATGACGCCCGTGCCCTCCGCCATGCAGTTGAGCGCGGTGAACTGGGCCTGCATATCAGTCGGGAACCCGGGATAGGGCGAGGTGTGCAGGCTGACTGCCCGCGGCCGCCGGCCTTCCATGTCGAGTTCCACCCAGTTGTCTCCGGACACGATCTTCGCGCCGGCCTCCTGCAGTTTTGCGAGCACAGCCTCGAGCAAATCCGCGCGCGTGTTCTTGAGCTTTACCCGGCCGCCGGTCATGGCCGCGGCAACCAGATAGGTTCCGGTTTCAATCCGGTCCGGGAGAATTTCGTAATGTGTGCCGGCCAGCGAATCCACTCCCTCGATCCGGATGGTATCGGTACCGGCGCCTTCGATGCGCGCGCCCATCCGCACGAGGCAATGCGCCAGGTCGACTACCTCAGGCTCGCGTGCCGCATTGCGAATCACTGTGACACCCTCGGCGAGCGTCGCTGCCATCATCAGATTTTCGGTACCGGTGACGGTTACGAGATCCATGACCAAATCGACACCCTTCAGGCGCTTGGCGGTCGCCCGGATGTAGCCCCCGTCCACGGTGAGATCTGCGCCCATCGCCGCGAGGCCTTGCAGATGAAGATTGACGGGCCGGCTACCGATGGCGCACCCCCCGGGCAGCGATACGTCCGCCCGCCCGAAACGGGTGAGCAGCGGTCCCAGCACCAGAATCGAGGCCCGCATGGTGCGCACGAGTTCATAGGGGGCGAAGAATTCCCGGATGGTCGAGCAATCGACCTGAATATTCATTTTTTCGTCCACCGTGAGTTCCAGGCCCATACGGCCCAGCAATTCCATGGTGGTGGTGATGTCGTGCAGATGCGGCACATTGCCGACAGTCATCGGGCTGTCTGCCAGCAGGGTCGCCGCCAGGATGGGCAGCGCGGCATTCTTCGCGCCAGAAATGCGGACTTCGCCCTGCAGCCGGGCGCCGCCCTGAATGATCAGTTTATCCATGGGGAAGGCCGCTCAGAGCGTCTCGAACGGCTTCTGGCGCGCCCATTCCTCGGCGGTGAAGGTTTGGATGGAGAGCGCGTGTATCGCGCCCTTCATGCTGTCGCCTACCGCCCCGTAGACCAGGCGGTGTTGCTTGATGAGCGGCAAACCCTTGAAGTCATCGCAGATGACCTTCGCGTAGAAGTGCGTACCGTCGCCGCTGACGTATGCCTCGGACCCTGGCAGGCCCTGCTCGATCATCGTCTTGATCTCTTCGTTCGTCATGGGACGGTCACGCGCTCCGGGCCAGGCTTACTGGCCAATTTCCTGATTCTTGGTGTGCAGGGTGGCGATGAGCTTGTCGAGCCCACCTTCCTTGATGATGGACGCAAACGACGAGCGATAGGTCTTCACCAGACTCACGCCATCCACCGTCACGTCATAGACCTTCCAGCCATCGGGCCGGGTGTGCAGTCGGTAGACAACCGGCAAGTTGGTCCCGCTGGGTTGGGTGATGTCCTGACGAACGACGGCGGTCTTGGGATTCTTCGGTGCCGGGCCGGCATCGGGATAGGCGATGGACTGCTCGGAGTACTCGAGCAGCGCAGCGGCATAGGTACGGACCAGAAGTTTTCGGAACTGGTCGACGAACTCCTTGCGCTTGCCCTCCTCGGCGGTCTTCCAATCCGGACCCAGCACGAACTGCGACATCACGTCGAAATCGAAGTGCGGGAAGATCAGTTCAGACACCAGGTTGAACATCTTGGTCGGGTCCCCGCGCAACGTATCTTTCTCGTTCTTGACGCGCGAGATGACCTCGTCCGTGGTGGTCTGCACAATCGTCTGGGGCGATTCCTGGGCCACGACCGGACCCGCAAGGGAGAGTGCGACCACTGCCGCCCACACGATGCCAAGGAAATGCTTCATTGCTCGGACCTCTGCCAGCTGATGATTTTTTTGATGTATCGCCCCGGAACCGGCCGCAGTCCTGCTGCGGCACCCGGAGCGGGCGCTAATCTAGCACAAGGTTCCGGGCCCACGGCAGGGCCGGAAACCCGTTTGCCCTGAGGTCAGCCTGGATTCGGCTCGTCCTGCAGGATTTCTATCTTGTAGCCATCCGGATCCTCTACGAAGGCAATCACGGTGCGCCCACCCTTCATAGGTCCCGCCTCCCGCACGATCTTGCCGCCCCGCGCCCGAACCTGATCGCAGGTTGCGTAGACATCATCCACACCGATGGCAATGTGTCCGTAGGCACCCCCCATTTCATAATGGTCGGTGTCCCAGTTGTGGGTCAGTTCGAGAACCGTGGAGTCGCGCTCTTCACCCAGCCCAACGAATGCAAGGGTAAACCGACCCTCCTCGTAATCTTTGCGGCGCAGGAGCTTCATACCAAGCACATTGCAGTAGAAATCGAGTGCCTTATCCAGGTTCGTCACCCGGAGCATGGTGTGCATCATTCGCATCGTCTGTGTCCTCTTCTCGAAAGCAGGTTGCGGCAATTATGGCAGAGTCGGTCAGGGTGTGACGTCGACACGCACGGATTCGGCCACGCGGCGCGCGCGCGCACGCGCCGCGTCGACATCCTCTCCGAGCGCCAGGGCGACGCCCACCCGGCGTTTGCCGGCTATCTCGGGTTTGCCGAATAAACGGAGCCCTGTATCGGGCTCGACAAGCGCAGCATCGACGCCCGCGTAATGAATCGTTCGGCCGTGGCCGTTGGCAAGGATAGCGAACGAGGCTGCCGGACCAAAGTCGCGGATGGCGGGGATTGGCAGCCCGAGCACTGCGCGCACATGCAGCGCGAATTCAGACAGGTCCTGAGAAATCAGCGTGACCATCCCGGTGTCGTGGGGCCGCGGCGACACTTCGCTGAACAGGACCTCGTCCCCGCGGACGAATAATTCCACGCCAAAG
>JBIKOF010000227.1:0-4192 GCA_044358205.1 Gammaproteobacteria bacterium
ACGCGAACCGGGGAATACGCCTCGCGCGCCAAGGAAGAGTGAGTCAGCAGCCAGTCGGCGGTCGCGCCGGACTAGAGCGGCGCGCCGGTCTGCTGCGAGACATTCGGGCTTTTTTTTCAGACCTCGAGGTCCTCGAGGTCGACACCCCGTTGCTTGGAGTCGCTGGCGCAACCGATCCGGCGATCGAGAGCTTCACCGTCGCCGCCGCGGGTATGCCTCTCCGCTACTTGCAGACTTCTCCCGAATTCGCGATGAAGCGGCTACTCGCGGCGGGTAGCGGCGATATCTACCAGATCTGCCACGCGTTCCGCCGCGAGGAGACCAGTCGGCTCCACCGGGAAGAGTTTAGCTTGCTGGAGTGGTACCGACTGGGCTTCGATCACAATCGGCTGATGGACGATGTGAGCGCGCTGCTCGAGGCCGTTCGGTTTCCCTTTCCAGTGACAAGACACGCCTACCGCGAGCTATGCCTTACCCATGCCGGCGTGGATCCCATGACCGCCTCCACCACCACGCTTGCCGAGGCGGCAGCGGCTGCGGGCGCGCGTCTGGGAGCAGGTGCTACGGACCGCGCACTGCTGCTCGACTGGCTGTTCGGATGTGCTGTTTTGCCCGCACTCCCGCGCGCGGAAGCAATCTTCATCTTTGACTTCCCGGTGGAACAGGCGGCCTATGCGCGAATCCGCCCCGGAGACCCTCCGGTGGGCGAACGCTTTGAGTTGGTGCTGGGAGAGATGGAGCTTGCGAACGGTTTCCATGAGGTGACTGACGCGAGAGAACAGCACGCGCGACATACTCGTGAGAACCTCCGACGGGAGGCGCTCGGGTTGCCCGTGGTCCCGCTGGATGAGGCTTTGCTCGCGGCACTGGAATCAGGATTACCCCCCTGCGCCGGCGTGGCACTCGGCCTCGATCGACTTCTGATGGTGCTGGCGGGAGTCGGCGACATCAGGGATGTGGTCGGGCTGGATGAGCCTCCTGCGTGACCGACGCCGACACTTTCGAATCTCCCCTCTCGACCCCCGGTGCACTACTGGGGCCCGACGGTCCGTTCGCAACGCTGCAACCCGGATTTCAGGCACGGGCGGGACAACAGGCCATGGCAGACGCGGTGGGCGACGCCATCGACAGCCATCAGCATCTGGTGGTGGAGGCGGGTACCGGCATCGGCAAGACCTTCGGCTATCTGGTCCCGGCATTGCTCTCCGGCCGCAAGCTTGTCGTGAGCACCGCCACCCGGACCCTGCAGGACCAGTTATTCCGGGAAGATCTGCCGCGCGTGCGGCGGGCGCTCAACTGTAACCCCGAGTGCGCCCTACTGAAGGGGCGCGCAAATTACCTCTGCCGCCATCGTCTGCGGCTGGCCCAAGGCCAGCCCGGGCTGTGGGCTCAGGAATCGACCCAACTCGCGCGGCTTGAGGCCTGGGCCGCGGCTACCGCGAGCGGGGATATCGTCGAGGTCGAGGGGATCCCCGAAGACGCGACCCTTTGGCCGCTCGTGACGTCGACGGTCGACAACTGTCTCGGTCAGTCCTGCCCCGATTTTGACGAATGCTTCGTCGTGCGCGCCCGCCGTCGCGCCGCGGCGGCCGATGTGGTGGTCGTCAATCATCACCTGCTTTTTGCTGACATGGCCTTACGCGAGGAGGGCTTCGGTGAACTGCTCCCGACCGCCCGGGTGGTTGTGGTGGACGAAGCCCACCAGCTCCCGGAACTGGCAGCCCAGGCTTTTGGCCAATCGGTCTCCAGCCGGCGATTGCGGGATCTGGTCCGCGACGGCTTGCTCGCCCAGCAGGAAGAGGCGCCCGATATGCCCGACCTGCGCGAGGCGCTGCGTCAGCTCGAAATGCGGTCGCAGGCGCTAGGCGTTGAATTTGCGCGTTTCGCAGGACGACGGGAATTCGACCCGCTGCATGAGGAGCCTGCGGTACTGGGCGCACTCGCCAGAGTGGGAGCGGCGCTTGCAGCCCTGGGCCTGCAACTGGCGGAAGCGAGCGAGCGCGGGCCTGCCTTGGAAAGTTGCACCCGCCGCTGTACGGAAATCAGGGTCCGCCTTGCAGATTTCGAGGCGCGTGAGGGCAGCGACTGGATACGTTGGCTGGAGAGCTCCCCACGCGGGTTTGTTCTGCATGCAACGCCTTTGAGTGTGGCCGAGCAATTCAGCGAGCGGTTGGCAGCCTCGCCAGCCAGCTGGATTTTCTGCTCTGCGACGCTGGCACTGGATGGGGATTTTGCGCATTTCCGACGCGAGATGGGGCTTGAAGGCGCGCTTGCGGCCAGTTGGGAGAGCCCTTTCGATTATCCGCGGCAGGCACTCTGCTATCTGCCAAAGCTGGCGCTGATGCCGAATCAGCCGGGTTATCTGGAAGCGGTGCGCGATTTGGCGATCGAGGTCGTGGAAATCAGTCGGGGCCGCGCCTTTGTTTTGTGCACCAGTCATCGGGCTTTGGAGTTTTATGCGGGGCCTTTGCGCAAGGCACTCCCGTATCCGGTGCTGGTGCAGGGCGAGGCTCCGCGTGGAACGCTGCTCGAAAATTTCCGCCGCCTGGGCAATGCGGTACTCATCGGCACCGCCACCTTCTGGGAAGGTGTGGATGTGCGAGGTGAAGCGCTCTCCTGCGTCATTATCGACAAACTGCCTTTCGCGCCGCCGGACGATCCGGTCCTGCGGGCGCGCACCCGTCGGTTGGAGGCAGAGGGCAGGGATGCCTTCCGGGACCATCAGCTGCCGGTCGCGGCACTTGCGCTTAAGCAGGGCGCGGGCCGGCTGATCCGGGACGCCCATGATCGTGGCGTGCTGGTGCTCTGTGACCCCAGACTGACCCGCAAGTCCTACGGCCGGACGTTTCTGAAGGCTCTGCCGTCCATGTCACGGACGAGCGAACTGGCGGACGTGCGGCGTTTCTTTTCAGGCTAGAATCCGCCCAACGCGGGACCGCAGCCGGTCCCGTTTCTTTGACCCAAAACGAATCCATCGGGGGAGCGCATGAGCAAACGCAAGATTGGGGATATCCAGATCGACCTCGCCATCGAAATGGCGATCGACGACGGCTTTCCAGCTGAGGTGCTGGTTCCATCCATGCAGCGTGAAGTGGTGGAAGAGCACCGCTCGCTGCTCTATCCCTTCTGCATCAACCCGGTGACCGAAGGACTGAAGCTCAGCATCCACACCTGGATCGTGCGTACCGCGCATCACACCATCCTCATCGATACCTGCTGCGGTAACAACAAGGAACGTCCCACCTTCGAACTTGCCCATCATCTGGAACTGCCCTACCTCGAGAGGCTCGCGGCCGCTGGCGTGCGTCCTGAGGAAGTCGACATGGTGATGTGCACGCACCTGCACGTCGATCATTGCGGCTGGAACACGCGCTTGAAGGATGGTCGTTGGGTGCCCACCTTCCCGAATGCCAAGTACATCTTCTCCAAGGCCGAATACGAGCAATGGAATCCGGCCAATACGGATATGCCGAAGGCCGAGATCAACGTCGGTGTATTCGAGGACAGCGTATTGCCTGTGATCGAGGCGGGTCAGGCCCAGATGGTCGAAGGCATCCATGCGCTGGAAGACAACCTCATCATCGAGCCGGCGCCGGGTCATACCCTGGGCAGCATCGTGCTGAAGGTCGAGTCGCGCGGTGAACGGGCGCTTTTCGCCGGTGACACCCTGCATCATGCCACCCAGATCCTGCGCCCCGAATGGAACAGCGGTTTCTGCACGGTGCCCGAGCAATCCGCGCGCACGCGTCGTGGCCTGATGGAACACTGCGCCGAGAAGAATGCCCTGTTGATGCCAGCGCATTTTCCACCGCCGCACGCGGTGCGGGTGCGTGCGAAGGGGGACAATTTCGTCTTCTCCGCGGAATGAACCCGGTCGGCGCGCCCGGCGCCGCCTCGGCCATGGTGCAGAAAACCTGCACCATGCTCGCGCTCCAGGACGAGATGAACTGTCGGGTTGATGCCGACTGGATCACGCGCGGCCGTGAGTGGTATCGCGCAATCTGGATCGAATGCGCAGAGTTGATGGACCACTACGGCGGTTGGAAGTGGTGGAAAGCTTCCCAGCGCGATGTCGAGCAGGTCATGCTTGAGATCGTCGATATCTGGCATTTCGGTCTAAGCCTGCGCATCACTCCGGCCCGTGACCACGTGACCGCTGCAACCCGCATTGTCCAGGAATGGTCTGCACCTG
>JBIKOF010000228.1:0-4187 GCA_044358205.1 Gammaproteobacteria bacterium
CAATGGCTCCCTGTCCGGGGAACACCACCCGATCCGCACTGCGCAGCAGCGCGTGATCGTCGGTAACCACCACTTCGTGACGACCCTCGGCCGCAGTTTCTACCGCCTTGGCCACCGAGCGCAGGTTGCTGCCGCCGTAATCCACCACCGCCACGCGTTGCATCACCACTCTCCGCGTTTCAGAGGCTGCCCTTGGTCGAAGGCATGGCGTTGCCCTGCCGCGCATCCACTTCGCAGGCCATGCGCAACGCACGCCCGAAGGCTTTGAAAACCGTTTCAATGATGTGATGCGCGTTCTGCCCGCGCAGGGCATCGATGTGCAGGGTGATGCGCGCGTGGTTCACCAGACCCTGAAAGAATTCGTGAAAGAGATCTACGTCGAAACCGCCCACTTGCGCGCGGGGAAACGGCACGTGGTATTCGAGGCCCGGCCGTCCGGACAAATCGACCACCACTCGCGACAGGGCTTCGTCCAGTGGGACATAGGCATGGCCATAGCGGCGCAGACCGGTCTTGTCGCCCCAGGCCTCGGCCAGCGCCTGACCAAGGGTAATCCCGATGTCCTCTACCGTGTGATGGGCGTCGATTTCCAGATCGCCCTCGGCCTTGACCTCGATATCGACGAGCCCATGCCGGCACACCTGATCGAGCATGTGATCGAGAAACGGCAGGCCGGTGGTGAAGGCAGCCTTACCCGTGCCGTCCAGATCAACGCTGACGGTAATACGGGTTTCCCGGGTGTTGCGCTCGATGCGCGCGCGGCGTGTGCTCATGGACGTCTCGTGCGATGAATGGGCGAGCGCGGAAGATACCACGGCGTCGGGCACGGCAGTCGACGCGGGGGGCGTCGACTGCCGGCTCTCATCTCAACTGGCTGGCTGGAGTTCCGCTTCCGGATAGAAGGGCTGGTCGCCCAGCGCATCCACCGCAGCCCAGAAGCCAGGGCCCGCGTTCAGCTGACCAATGGATTCCGGATCGAGCATCATCGCCTGACGCCGGTAGCTCCACTTGTCGGGACACAGCTTCACGGCGGCATCGAAATGATGCTTCGCGCGTGCCGTCTGGCCCTTACCGAACAGATGACGTCCCAGCCGCACGTGCGTGGCAGCCTGCATGTCGCCCGGCGACGCTTCGCGCAGACGACTGCGCAACTGCTCCGGCGACATCACGAAGCGGCTGGCCGCACCGTGCTTCACCCAGTCGCGGAGGGCATCGATGTAGGCATCGCGCGCCGCGAAGCCCCGGGCTGCATCGGCATCCGGGATCTCGAAGGTTTCGCGGTTCATCACACGCACCACGTCGCTGGTGCCCGCAGATTCGACGGGTCTGACGAGCCTGCCCTGTTCATCGATCCACACGCCTTGCGGCACATTGACCATGCCATAGAGATCGGCGAGCACGTGGTTTTCGTCGATGAGACACGGATATTCCGGCGGGGCCTGCTTCGCCCACAGCGCCGGCGACCAACCCATCAGGCGGGCGAGCATCTCCGGCCGTTCACGACAATCGGCCGCGCGAATCTTGTCCGCGACCGCAGCCTTGCCCGCTGCATCGAGTGCAACGGCGATGATTTCGAGTCCCTGATCCTTGAGTTCTGCATACACTGCCTGCCACACGGACAGATCAAAGCTGCAGCCTCAGTAGGAACCCCAAGAGTAAAGAAACACTTTCCGCCCGCGATAATCGCTGAGCGAATGCATGCGACCGTCGAGGTCGGGCAGGGTGAAATCCGGGGCCTCGAGCGAGAACAGTTGGCTCTTGCGCGAGCTCGCGCTCGGGCCGAACGCCCACACGTCCCCGCCTTCGGTTTCGTGGAGAACGGGTTGGTCGAGCCAGCCCGCGAAGGCCGTCAAATCGATGCGGCCGGCGGCATCGACCCATTCGGGCTGGGTGCGCACGCAGGCATCGCCCTGGCACAGTCCCGCTTCCTCGAGCTTCCAGCCGGTGGCGGCTGTCAGCTCGGCGGGGCTCAGCCAGAGGTGACCCTGGGCGACATGCGCTCCCGACACATCGGTCGCCCGATCGTCGTAGAGGATGGTCGTGGTCATGAGGTACTCCTCGGTTGATGTATTGCGGGCCCACAGCCCGCCCCGGGAGTGTACTGCCTTGTCCGGGCCCAAACCCAGCGCGCGGACTTTCCGATCCCCGCCAAGCCGATTGCGTTGGCTGGCTTGCGATGAGGGGGCGCCCCGTTAAGATGCGACGAGTTCCCCAGCGCCAGAACGCCCCATGCCCGAAGCCGCCCTGCCCATCGAAACCGTCAAGGAATACCTGCTCGATCTGCAGGATCGCATTTGCGCCGGACTGGCCGCCGTCGACGGGCGCGCCAGCTTTCAGGAGGACGCCTGGACCCGTCCGGCCGGCGGTGGCGGGCGCACCCGCGTGCTCACGGACGGCGGCGTCTTTGAACAGGCGGGCGTCAATTTTTCCGATGTGGAAGGCGCATCCCTGCCGCCTGCCGCCACAGCCAAGCGCCCCGAGCTTGCCGGGCGGGCGTTCCGTGCCATGGGGGTTTCACTGGTGGTGCATCCACACAATCCCTATGTTCCGACCTCGCACGCCAATGTGCGCTTTTTTGTGGCTACGCGGCCGGATGCGGAGCCCGTGTTCTGGTTTGGTGGAGGCTTCGATCTCACGCCTTATTACGGCTTCGAGGAAGACGCCGTGCATTGGCATTCCGTGTCCCGCGAGGCCTGCGCGCCGTTTGGTCCGGAAGTTCATGCGCGCTACAAGCAGTGGTGCGACGAGTACTTCTACATGAAGCATCGCGATGAGCATCGCGGCGTTGGTGGGCTTTTCTTCGACGATCTGAATGAATGGGGCTTCGAGCGCAGCTTTGCCTTCATGCGCAGCGTGGGCGATCACTACCTGCCCGCTTATATCCCGGTGGTCGAGCGTCGTCGCGGGATCCCGTTTGGTGAGCGCGAACGTGATTTCCAGCTTTATCGTCGCGGGCGATACGTGGAGTTCAATCTGGTCTACGACCGCGGCACCATCTTTGGGCTGCAGACAGGCGGAAGGACTGAATCCATTCTCATGTCTCTGCCGCCCAATGTGCGTTTTCGCTACAACTGGCAGCCCGCGCCGGGAACGCCGGAAGCCCGGCTCTACACGGACTTCATTCGTCCGCGCGACTGGCTAGCCGCAACGCCCTGAACCTTGCGCTCACGCGCAAGCATCCGCCGCGCCTTTCGTTCGATTTCCACGCAGGAGCTTCCATGAAGATCAAGGCCGCCGTTTTTCGCGAAATCCACCAGCCGCTATCCATTGAAGATGTTGATGTGGGTGACCCGGGTCCCGATGAAGTGCTCGTAAAAACCGTCGCATGTGGCGTCTGTCACAGCGATCTGCATGCCATGCACGGCGCGATCGGTTCGCCGCGTCCGGCGATCCTTGGCCATGAGCCCGCGGGTCGCGTGCTCGCCGTGGGTTCACGGGTGCGTAATGTGGCGGTGGGGGATCATGTCATCGCCTGTACTTCCCTGTTCTGCGGTGAATGTGCGCAATGTGTGCAGGGGCGCCCCCATCTGTGTACTGATCGCGGCTTCAGTCAGCGCACCGCAGACGAACCTCCGCGGCTGTCCTGCGGCGGCGAAACCATCCACCAGTTCGTGGATCTCGCCGGATTCGCCGAAGCAATGCTTCTGCATCACCGGGCAGTGGTGAAAATTCCGCGCGACATTCCGCTCGATCGTGCGGCCCTGGTGGGGTGTGGAGTCACCACCGGCGTCGGCGCCGCGCTCAACACGGCGCAGGTCACGCCGGGATCCTCGGTTGCGGTGTTCGGTGCAGGTGGAATTGGTGTTTCCATCATTCAGGGCGCACGCCTCGCGGGCGCGCGCCAGATCATCGCGGTTGATCTTCTGGACTCCAAATTGCAGAGCGCCCGCCATTTCGGAGCCACCGACACTATCAATCCGTCGGAAACCGATCCGGTAAAAGCCATCAAGAAGATGACCGGTGGCGGGGCCGATTTTTCCTTTGAGGCGGTGGGTCTGCCAAAGCTGCTGGAGCAGGCTTTCTATTGCCTCGCGCCACGAGGCACGGCGGTGCTGGTGGGTGCCATCGCACAGGGCCAGCAGGTCAATCTCAACCCTGGGCATTTCTTTCAGGAGAAACGCATCATCGGCTGCATGATGGGATCGAACCGTTTCACCGTCGACGCCCCGCACTACCTCGAGCTTTAC
>JBIKOF010000229.1:0-4160 GCA_044358205.1 Gammaproteobacteria bacterium
GGCTCCAAAACAGGCTTCTGTCGCCGCCATGTCGGTGAGATCGACCTGAGCCGTCCGCACTCTTGGATCGATCGGTCCCTCGAAGTGCAAATCGAGCCCAACCACGGACGCACCCAGCGCCAGCGCGCGCGCCGCAACCGCGTGGCCGAGAACGCCGTTGGCGCCGGTCACCACCAAGGTCTTGCCATTCAATTCCATCATCGCGCGACGCTCGCTACTCGGACTGGGGGCGTACTCTCGCTTAATTCACGGGTGACAAAGTCATCGGGTAGATCGAAGGCGCCGCCAAAACCCGGATCCATCTGGGTGTATTCGGGTTTGCCGGTACCGGCGGGTGGCTGTGCCACCGGGGATCCCTGATGGGTAAACGGTACCGGATTCTTGTAACGGGCCAGTTCTTCCGACGAGATGCCGTTGAGCGCCACGACCTCGGGGTCGATCCACGCCTCGGCATCGATGGCTGCCGATGAGGTCGATACTTCGAGTACGAGATTCTCAGGGCCGCCAAAGTAAATGGATTTGCAGAAACCATGGTCCAGTGGACCCAGCACACGAACGCCCTTGGCGCGGATGCGATCGCGCATGTCGAGAAGCGCCGCATCGGTATCCACATTGAAAGCGAGGTGTTGCATGACGCCAGCTGAGCAGGGTTTGACGGGATTGCCTGCGTGTGAGACCCCAAACTCAACCGGAATATCCTTCACTGCCGGCGAAAAGACGAAAGCAATGGAACAATGGGAGTTCAGTTCCATGAAGGCGTGAAAGCAGCCTTCAACATTGTGCATCCAGTAAAGGGCGGTGAGCTTCAGACCCAGCACATCGGAGAAGAATTCGATCTGCTGTTTCACATTCGCGGTCATGATTGCGAGGTGATGGATACCGTTCAGCTTGGCCATATGTGCTTCCTCAAGGGCTGATGTAACGGGATTGCGCGATCCTCGGAGCTTACTCTGCGCCGCTTCGCGCAGCCATGCCGGGTTTCCGGCACAGCGCGGCGGTTGCCGGTGACGCGCGGCAGGGTCGAGCCTGCCGCGTGCACCCGCCCAGATTCAGCCGCTGACGTTCGCAAATGCCGGCATGACTTCCTTCACGAACAGGTCCTGTGTTTCTTCCGACGAAGCGACGAAGATGAAATAAGTCATCCCCACCTCCCGCACGCGCTTCATCAATTCGGCACGGGCTTCCTCGGGGGTGCCCAGAATCGCCACCGGTGACGCCTGAGCCTGCGCGAAGCTCGAGAAACCAAGCTGGGTGGCGAGCTGGCGCAGCCCCGGGTCGTCCTTGTCGCGCGACAGTCCCAGCAGCAGCAGGCCGCCGACTTCCATTTCCGAAGGATCACGCCCGGCCTCCCGCATGAACCCGTGGAGCAGGTCGATGCGCGACTTCAGGGTAGGCATGTCAAATTTGACAGTCGCTACCGGGTCGTTCACGAAATCCTTGCCATTACCGGTGGCTGGGATGAGGTTGATGATCGTGGCCTCGCGCGCCGCGATACGCAGCAACTTGGTGCCGGAGCCCCCCAGCATGAGCGGCGGATGCGGATGCTGGACGCCGCGTGGATTGTTGTAGGCCTTTTCGATATGGAAATGCTTGCCGTGCCAGGTGGGCTCGTCCTGAGTCCACATGGCTTTGCAGATCTGGATGGCTTCATCCAGCTGCTCGAGTCGTTCGCCCGTGGACGGAAAGGGATAGTCGTGCGCGACGTACTCGGTCGGTTGCCAGCCGGCCCCCAGGCCCGCGGTAAAACGGCCATTACTCGCGAGGTCTACGCAGGTCATGATTTTGGCGAGCATGGCGGGATTGCGGAACGATACCGCGGCGACAGCCGGTACCAGTCGAATCCGGCTCGTCACACAGGCCATTGCGGTGAGGGCCGTGAAGCATTCGAGCTGGGGTGAGCGGGCGTCGCCGAGCGGTGAATAGAAGTGATCATTCACCGAGACCGAGTAGAACCCTTGTTCTTCGGCCTTGCGGGCGGCGGCCTGAGCGGCGGCGATTGAATCCGGAAGAATGAAAACCCCAAATCTGACTGGATGCATCTGACCCTCTCCCCTTTGTCGTATGAGGGACTGAGTGTAGCCTTCACGCGTCGCGGTCTCACCCTCGGAGCAAAAACAGCATGCGTATCGGATTCGTAGGCGCAGGCGCCATGGGCGTCGGCATGATCGGCAACCTGCTGAAGGCGGGCCACGCCGTCACGGTGTGGAATCGCAGCAAGGGTCCGCTCGAAGGGCTGCGAGAGGCCGGGGCGCACATTGCGAACACCCCCGCGGATTGTGCGGCGCAGGATATCGTGATCAGCATGCTGGCGGATGACGTCGCCGTTGCCGAGGTTACGCTAGACCCCGCATTCATTGCGGCAATGCCTTCCCACGGCCTGCATCTGGGCATGGCAACCATCAGTGTGGCTTTGGGCGACCGACTGACCGAGGCCTTCGCCAGCGTCGGGCGGGCCTATGTTTCGGCACCGGTCTTTGGTCGCCCTCCGGCAGCCGCGGCGGCACAGCTTTTCATCATCGCAGCCGGCGAACCCGCCGCCATCGCTCGTTGTCAGCCATTGTTCGATGTTCTAGGGCAGCGCAGCTTCGTCGTGGGGGAACGCCCGTCGCTCGCCAACGTGGTCAAGCTTTCGGGCAACTTCATGCTCGCCTCCATGATCGAGACTCTGGGCGAGGCCTTTGCGCTTACGCGCAAGCACGGCATCAATCCCCAGCAGTATCTCGACATCCTCACCAGCACCTTGTTCACGGCACCGGTCTACAAGGTCTATGGTGGACTCATTGCCGGCGAGCAGTACGAACCCGCGGGTTTCAAACTCGCACTGGGCCTGAAGGATGTACGGCTCGCACAGGCTGCCGCCGATGCTGCCATGGTGCCCATGCCCTTCGCCGGGGTGCTCCACGATCGTTACATGACGGCGGTCGCGCAGGGGCACGGTCATCTGGACTGGGCGGGTATTGCGCGCCTCGCGGCAGAAGCGGCGGGCCTGAATCCGGTTGCAGATCAGGATCCCGGATGATGAAACCGCGCAAACCCGTCCCGCGGCCGGTAGCCATCTTCGCCCCCCCAGCGATCGCGCTACTGCTGGCAACGGGATACTTCAAATATCAGGAACGCGATGCGGAACGTGAGACGGTCGCGCTTTGCGCACGTTTCGAGGCGGGCGGCGTGCCGGTGACGGAATTTGCGCTGGCCGCCAAGGCCGCGGGCTTCCAGCTTGCAGAGCGCGGCCACGGCACAGCGGTAAAGGAAGTGATTGCCTCGCGCGAGGTGGCGGGTTTTCAGACGAAGGTTTTCCGCTGCCGCGCCATTCACGACGGCACGACACTGGTCCGCGCTGAATCCGCAGAATGACGCACGCTTAAAGCCCCGGCGGTGCAATGGGCCCCGGACT
This sequence comes from Gammaproteobacteria bacterium, assembly GCA_044358205.1. Lineage (GTDB taxonomy): Bacteria > Pseudomonadota > Gammaproteobacteria > CAIKBL01. The sequence goes on from JBIKOF010000229.1 coordinate 3,395, forward strand.
TTCTCGCAGCCGGGTCCATTCGCGCAGCATGGCGTAACCCACGGCCAATAGCGTCGGGCCCAGAAAAACCCCGATGAAGCCGAAGGTCAGCAGACCACCAATCACCCCGAGCAGCACCAGCAGGAATGGCAAGGCCGCCCCCTGACTGATGAGCCAGGGGCGCACCACATTGTCCACACCGCTGATCAGCAGCACACCCCAGCCGGTCATGAAGAGCGCCCAGCCCGCGTGCCCCTCGTTCAACAACCAGAGAGCCGCCGGGATCCAGATCAACGGCGGACCCGCCGGAATAATCGACACCACGAAGGTTGCAACGCCCAGCAGCAGAGGGCCCGGGACTCCGGCGATGGAGAAGCCAATTGCTGCCGTGATGCCCTGCGCGAGGGCCGTGCCCAGAATGCCGTAGACCACGCCGCGGATCGTGCGCGCCGCCAGATCGATGAGCGCCTGGGCCCTTTTGCCCGCGATGCGCTCCATGCCCGCGCGGAGCCGCGCCACGGCTTGCACCCCATCCCGATAGAAATAGAAAGAGGCAAAAACGCTTAGCGTGAGTTGCAGCAAGGCCTGACCAACATCCAGACCGCGCTGTAATAGCCAGCCACTGATCGGTTTGGCCTGCGCTTTAATCCAGGCGATGGCCTCGGTTCCGTTCATGCTGGTGGGGGATGCCCCGGGCAGGGTGTTCCAGATGCTCTCCATATAACCGCCTATCCCCGGCAAACCCCGCAGCCACGCGGGTGCGGGCGGCAGTCCGCTATCGAGCAGG
>JBIKOF010000230.1:0-4141 GCA_044358205.1 Gammaproteobacteria bacterium
GCAACGTCCAGTAAGTGCGCGCGACTTCGGCGGCGAGGGCCAACCGTGCCGCATCCTGAGTGGCCTCTAGGGCTTCGATCCGGGCATCCGCCGCCTCGACCCGCCGGGCGGTTCGGCCGAAGACATCGAGCTCCCAGCGCGCATCGAAGCCCGCATCGAAGAGGCTGAAATCCTGCTGATTGGGCAACCCCGGGAACACATTTTCCTGACGGCTGGCGCCAAAGCCTGCGCTCACCGAAGGCAGCATCCCCGCCTGCAGGGCCGCGCGCTCGGCCCGCGCCGCGCTGATCCGGGTGGCAGCCTGACGCACGCTAAACCCTTGCGCTAACGCGTCATTGATCAACACATCGAGCACCGGATCACCAAACAGCGTCCACCAGGGTCGCGCAGTGTTTATGGGATCCGACTGCTGGGGCAGGTCTGCCGTCGCAGGTTCGGCGAGCTCTGCCTGTGCATGCCAGCGCTGGGGCGGATTAGGTGTGGGCTGCACATATTCGGGGCCCACCGTACAGCCGCAGAGCAAAAGCGTCAGAACCAGAAAACGCATGGCTTCACCCGTTCGCGCCATGCGCGCGCAGATAAAAATTAACTGTTTCGTTTACCAGACGAGCTTTTTCCGTGGCAGACAACCCCTTCTTCAGCCCGAACAGACAACGCAGATGCTCTTCGCCCATCAACAGTCCAAGCAGCATGCGGGCAGACCGCTCGGGTTTTCCAAGCGCAAGGCCATGGGCACGCGCGGACCGGCGCAGATAGCCCGCCACCCCCTTCAATACCGGCTGCGCGCCGCTCTGGAAGGCAAGCGCTCCAAGTTCGGGGAAGGCTTCACGCTCCGCTATGACCAGCCGGAACAGCCGCAAGGTCGACGGTGCATAGCTGAGGTCGACGATGGCGCGCGCCAGTCGCAACAAGTCCTCCCGCAGGCTTCCGGTGGCGGCATCGAAGCCGGACATCCGGCGCAGGAGATCATCGCATTGGCGCGCAACGACAGCCCCGAAAAGTGCGGGCTTGTCCGCAAAATAATTGTAGAGGGTGGGCTTGGATACCGGCGCCGCCTCGGCGATCGCGCCCATGGTGACCTTGCTGTAGCCGTGGCGCGAAAACATGCGATCTGCGGCGGTGAGAATCGCATCACGTTTAGTGTCACTGAGTCTGGCCACACAGGCTCCCGTCCCGGTTGCATCGCTTTTCGGTCGAAATTATTCTACACCGCCTGGTTTAGCTCAAGGTGAAATCGCATGCGCAAGGTGCGCGGAATTCTTGGCGCGGCAGTCTTTCTCAGCGCCCTGTTCGCGCTGGGCTACCTCGCGGCAGGATACTGGCTGCACGAAGTCAGGCCTTTCGAGGAGACCGACAACGCTTACGTTCGCTCACACCTTGCCCAGCTCAGCCCGCGGATTCCCGGGTACATCAAATCCGTGCATTTCACCGACCATCAGTTCGTGCGCAAGGGAACTCTGCTGGTAGTACTCGATGATCGGGAATATCGGGCCAGGGTTGCGCATGCGGAGGCCGCGCTCGCAGCCGCACGTGCGGGCGTTGAAACGCTCGCCGCAGATATCAAGGTTCAGGATGCCCGCGTGGCCCAGCGCGCTGCGGCCATTGGGCTCGTGGAGGCCGAGGTTCGTCGCGCCGGGCGCGATCTGACGCGCCAGCGCGATCTCGCGCGCGACGGGGCAGCCTCAGTACAAACAGAGGATGCCGCGCTTGCCGCCAACAGTCAGGCGAGCGCCAGTCTTGCTCAGGCGCGCGCCGCGTGGGAAGAAGCCATCCGCCAACGCGACGCCATGCAATCAAAGCTTGCGGAAAGCGTGGCATCGGTGTCCGTATCCGCTGCCGGCCTCCGACTTGCCCGAATCGATCTGCAGCACACCCGGATTCATGCGCCCATCGATGGCACGCTGGCCGAGCGCCGGGCTCAGGTTGGGCAACAGGTGCAGCCGGGGACCCTGCTTGCGCATCTCGTCCCAAGCAACGACATGTTCGTGGAAGCGAACTTCAAGGAAACCCAGCTGGAGTCGATGCGACCCGGTCAGCCGGTGGAGCTTGAAATCGATGCCTTCAGTGATCGGACCTTCTCTGGCGTGGTCACGAGCACATCGCCCGCCAGTGGAGCGGAGTTCAGTATCCTGCCGCCGGAAAATGCCACCGGAAACTTCACCAAGATCGTCCGCCGCGTTCCAGTCCGTATCGACTTCTCGCGCGATATCCCACTAGAAGGCATACGGCCCGGACTCTCCGTCACTGCGCGCGTGCGCGTGCGCTGAGCGGGCAACACAGCGCCATGACGGCAGAAGGCGAACGCGCCCTGACGACCGGCGACTGGATTGGCTTCACCGGCATGGTGGTCGGGGTGTTCATGGCCATCCTCGACATCCAGATCGTATCGAGTTCGCTGCAGCAGATTCAGGCCGGACTGTCGGCATCTCGCGATGAAATCACCTGGGTCACCACGTCCTACTTGATTGCCGAAGTTGTGGTGATTCCACTCAGCGGCTGGCTGGGCACGGCCCTGTCCACACGCTGGCTCTTCACCCTCGCAGCAATCGGTTTTACAGCTACGAGCCTCCTGTGTGCGCTGGCCGATAGCCTGACTTTCATGATCCTTGCGCGGATTCTGCAAGGTATCTTCGGTGGGGTGATGATCCCTACCCTGTTCTCGGTGGTTTACGTGATGTTTCCTCCACGTCTGCAAACACCTGTCACCGCGGTGGCCGGGCTCGTCATTACCATGGCCCCCACTGCAGGACCGGTGCTGGGCGGATATCTCACCGAGACCTGGTCCTGGCAGGCACTGTTTCTGGTGAATCTCCTGCCGGGAGTGCTTGTGTCGCTGTGCTGTTTCACCTTCGTGCATGTGGACAAGCCACGCTGGGAACTTCTGCGCCAAATCGACTATGCCGGGATTATCTTCATCGTGATGTTTCTGGGCGCCCTGCAATTCGTGCTCGAAGAGGGGGTTCGCAAACAGTGGTTCGAAAGCGCCGAGATCCTGTTCTTTTCAGTCCTCGCAGGTGTGGGAGCACTCGGGATGGTGACCCGCGAGCTGACGGCTCGCACACCGGTAGTCGATTTGCACGCGTTCCGGAATCTCAACTTTACGGTTGGCTGTATTTTCAGCTTCGTTTTTGGGGTGGGCATTTATACCGTGCTCTACCTGATGCCAGTTTATCTGGCCGCTGTGAAGGGCCTGAACAGCCTGCAGATAGGGAGTTATCTCATCGTCACCGGCATGGCGCAGTTTTTGTCCGCGATGGCGGCAGGCTGGGCCGCACGCTGGATGGACTCGCGCGCGATGCTGGCATTGGGGCTGGGTCTTTACGGATTCGGAGCCGCGCTCAATGGCATGATGAATGTGGAATGGGGCTACTGGGAGTTCTTCTGGCCTCAGGCCATTCGCGGGTTTTCGATGATGTTCATTTTTCTGCCGACCAGTGCGCTGGCACTGGGTACGCTGCCGCCGTTGGAAGTTCCTAATGCCAGCGGGCTATTCAACCTGATGCGCAACCTAGGTGGCGCGATTGGACTTGCCGTTTCCAACACGATGATTCTGCATCTGCAGAAAGCAAATTATGCGGAGCTCCGTGAGTCGGTTACCGGGACGGAGCCGGGCGTACAAGCCATGCTTGGAATGCTGGCCGAGGTGGACCGCGGTCATGCAATGCCCGATCCGGCCTTGAGCGGGCTTGCGCGACTCACCCAACTCACGTGGCGCGAAGCCGATGTGATGACCTTCAATCAGATGTTCCAGTGGATGGCCCTGCTGTTCTTTGCCTCGCTGCTGCTGATTCCGCTGGTGAAACGCGTGTCGATGACGGCGGGCGGCCCGGCCCATTGAGCCGGGCGCCGTCGCTGTGCTCAGCGGCGATCGATGAAGACATGCTCCTTGCCTATCCACATTGCGGAGCGGCCGAAGTCGATGAACTTACGCTCGTCCTCGATGGCGATCTCCATCGCGCGGCGGGCTTCCGGCACATCCGCCATCGACAGCAGGTCTGCCCGGCTGAACCACGCTTCGGCGTGGCCGGAATAAGCCGGGGTCTGAGTACCGCGATCACCCCGCATAGCCTCGATGGCCGGGAAGTCCTCACAGTAATGAACCTGCAGGTAGCGCTGCATGCGGAAACCTGGAGCAACGCTG
>JBIKOF010000231.1:0-4139 GCA_044358205.1 Gammaproteobacteria bacterium
GATGGCGTCCACCAGCGAATGCCGGCAGCCGTAGAGGTTATCGAATTTGGACTTGGTCACCGCGTCGTTCACGTTCATCGCCGGGAACAACAGTTCCCCCCGCTGATGCATCTGGTAGAGGCGATGGACACCGGTGGTGGTCTCCTCTGTCACCCCGAGAATGCCGGGGGCAATGCGATGAAAACGCTGTGGGTCGCGCTTGATCGATTTTCTCAGCTGATTGAAGAACGCTTCTTCCTCCGGGTTGCCGGGCTTGTCCAGAAGCTTGATGTTCTTCTCTGCGCGGTAACCAAGGTGCACGAAGAGGGTGGCATCGCCACCGTCGTCGAGAATCATGTTGGGGCCCTTGCCATTGCCCCAGTCGAGAATGCGGTCCGTGTAGTCCCAGTACTCCTCGAGCGTTTCACCCTTGTAGGCGAAGACAGGTGTTCCGCGTTTCACCAGCGCCGCTGCAGCGTGATCCTGCGTCGAGAAGATATTGCAGCTCGCCCAGCGCACCTTGGCGCCCAGCGCTTCCAGCGTTTCGACCAGCACGGCGGTCTGGATGGTCATGTGCAGTGAACCGGTGATCAGCGCGCCTTTGAGCGGCTGCGATTTGCCGTATTCCGCGCGCATCGCCATCAACCCGGGCATTTCCTGCTCGGCAAGATCGATTTCCCGGCGGCCGAAATCGGCTAGCGAGAGGTCGGCAATGGCGTAGTCCTTGGCCTTGCGGGCCGCGCCGCCGAAACGCGTCGGGCGCGTGGTGGAACGGGTGCTACGCACGCCCTTGGCAGTGCTCCTGTCGTCAAAAGCCATGTCTCTGGTCCTTTTCTGGTAGTTACGAGGCTACTTCACCGCGGCGCGCAGGGCATCGACCAGGTCGACTCGCTCCCACGAGAAACCGCCATCTGCGTCGGCCTTACGCCCGAAATGCCCGTAGGCCGCCGTGCGTGCATAAATGGGTCGATTGAGCCCAAGCCGGGTCCTGATGCCCCGCGGGGTCAGATCCATCACCTCCGACAAGGCCTTTTCGACGAGGTTCGCTTCAATCTCGCCCGTGCCATGCAAATCGACGTAGAGCGACAGCGGACGCGCCACCCCAATCGCATAGGCAAGCTGAATCGTGCAGCGCTCCGCAATTCCAGCGGCCACTACATTCTTCGCGAGGTAGCGGGCCGCATAGGCTGCCGAACGATCCACCTTGGTGGGGTCCTTGCCCGAAAAAGCGCCGCCGCCGTGGGGCGCTGCCCCACCATAGGTATCAACGATGATTTTCCGGCCAGTCAGGCCGCAGTCACCATCTGGCCCGCCGATGACGAACGCCCCGGTGGGGTTTACGTGCCAGACTGTCTCTGCGTTGATCCAGCCGTCCGGGAGAGCCTTGCGCACATAGGGTTCGATGATCGAGCGCACGTCATGCGAGGTGAGCTTGTGGTCGAGATGCTGGGTAGAAACCACGATTTGGGTGGCTGCAACCGGTCTGCCGTTCTCATAGCGCACCGTGACCTGACTCTTGGCGTCCGGGCCGAGGAGCTTGGTTTCACCGGACTTGCGGGCCGCCGCCATCAACTGAAGGATCCGGTGCGAGTAGTAGAGCGGTGCCGGCATCAGATCTTCGGTTTCGGTGCAGGCATACCCAAACATGATGCCTTGGTCGCCGGCGCCCTCATCCTTGTCCTGCGCGGCGTCCACGCCCTGCGCGATATCAGCGGATTGTGCGTGCAAAAGCACTTCGACCTTGGCGTGTTCCCAATGGAAGCCGTCTTGTTCGTAGCCGATGTCACGGATGGCCATGCGCGCAAGATGGGCGACAAGTTCCGGTGTCACGCTGCGCGGACCGCGCGTCTCGCCTGCAATGACCACCCGGTTGGTGGTGGCCAGGGTCTCGCAGGCAACACGTACCTGACCCGGTTCTAGCCCCACCGCCGCAGCCTCGCGAAAATAGGCGTCGACCACTTCATCGGAAATTCGGTCGCAGACCTTGTCGGGATGGCCCTCGGATACTGATTCGCTTGTAAAGAGATAAGACGCACGCACGTGCGGGTTCCTCCATCGGGTGGGTCAATCGGCGGATTATGCCGTGTTTAGAAGGTGCTGTCGCAGGATCCGGGTACAGGGTGCTCAGGACGCGACTTTGAGCACGATTTTGCCCATATGGGTACTGGATTCCATGAGGCTGTGGGCCGCGGCCGCTTCCTCCAGCCTGAAGACCCGGAAGAGATGCGTCCGATACTGGCCTGCGCGGATGAGCGGCCATACGGTCTGCTCCACGGCTGCCGCAATCGCCGTCTTCTGGGCGACGCTCTGCGGGCGCAAGGTTGAACCCGTGAGGGTGAGTCGACGTGTGAGCAGGCCGGCCAGATTCACCTCGGCCTTGGGTCCCTTCAGAAAAGCGATGAGCGCGATCCGACCATCGGGCGCCATCAGATCGAGATTTTTCTGGACGTAAGGCCCGGCCACCATATCGAGCACCACATTCACACCCGACGCCTTCACCAGGTCCCCCACCGCCTCGGCCCAGTCGCCCTCGCGATAGTTCACGGCGTGATCCGCGCCCAGCTTGAGACAATAGGCGCGCTTGTCCTCCGACCCTACAGTGGTGATAACCCGAGCCCCCACCGCCTTGGCGAGCTGAATTGCAGTCGAGCCGATGCCGCTGCTGCCGCCATGAATGAGGCAGGTTTCGCCGGGCGCGAGGGCTGCGCGCGTGAACAGGTTGTATTGCACCGTGAACGTCGTTTCGGGGAGCCCCGCCGCTTCCTCGGCCGACAGGCCTTCCGGCCAAGGCAGACAATGCCCCGCATCCGCCGCACAGAATTCCGCGTAGCCGCCCCCATGAGTCAAGGCCACCACGCGGTCCCCCACCTGCCAGCGCCCGCCGGCCACTACCACCTCGCCTGCCACTTCGAGGCCTGGCAGTGGGCTTGCATCGGGCGGAACGGCGTAATGTCCGGCCCGCTGCAGGCAATCCGGCCGGTTCACGCCTACGGCCAGCACCCGCAACAGCACCTGTCCGGAAGCGGGAGCGGGCACGGCGACCTCCGCGACCTCCAGCACTTCAGGCCCTCCAGGTTTACGGATGACGATGGCGCGCATGGTGCTGGGAAGGGACATCGGGACTCCTCGGTCGCGGTGGGTTTGTTAAACTTTGACGATTATATCCCCGCCTGCGAGATGCCATGCCCACTCATCGCCACGCCCGTCTGCTCATCCTCGGCTCAGGCCCAGCGGGTTATACCGCCGCCGTCTACGCGGCGCGCGCCGCCCTCGAGCCTGTACTCATTACCGGTCTCGAGGTGGGTGGTCAGATGACCACCACAACCGAAGTGGACAACTGGCCCGGGGACGATGCCGGCGTGATGGGGCCCGCACTGATGGAGCGTATGCATCGCCATGCGGAGCGCTTTGGCACCGTGCTCATCAATGATCACATTCATACAGCCCGTCTGGGTGAGCGCCCATTTGAGCTGGTGGGTGATCAGGGCACCTACACCTGCGATGCCCTGATCATCGCGACGGGAGCCTCGGCCCGTTATCTTGGCCTTCCCTCCGAGGACGCTTTCAAGGGCAAAGGGGTTTCGGCCTGCGCAACCTGCGATGGATTTTTCTACCGCAACAAGCCGGTTGCCGTGATCGGCGGGGGCAATACCGCGGTGGAGGAAGCGTTGTACCTGGCAAATATCGCCTCGCGCGTGACCGTGGTGCATCGACGTGACAGTTTTCGGGCCGAGAAAATCATGAGCCAGCGGCTGCTCGATCGCGCAGCGGAGGGCAAAGTCGAAATCATCTGGAACCACACCTTGGACGAGGTGCTCGGCGATGCCAGTGGGGTCACCGGCATGCGGGTGCGCGCGGTGGATGGCGAGACAACGCGCGACGTCCCGCTCGATGGGGTGTTTATCGCCATAGGACACAAGCCGAACACTGATCTCTTCGTCGACCAGTTGGAGATGGCTGGCGGCTATCTGAACGTCCGCAGCGGAACCGAGGGCTTTGCGACAGCCACCAACATTCCCGGGGTCTTCGCCGCTGGGGACTGCTCCGATCCCATCTACCGTCAGGCTGTGACGTCTGCGGGATCAGGGTGCATGGCGGCTCTGGACGCTGATCGCTATCTCGAGAGCCTCAAGTAACTAGCGCTCCGGAGCATCTCGCTC
>JBIKOF010000233.1:0-4137 GCA_044358205.1 Gammaproteobacteria bacterium
GGCTTCCCAGGCCGCCTTGGTAAAGGCGAGTGAGCGGCTGGACGGGTAATACCGCGCACTCTCGAGTGCATCCCGGTTGGGTTGGAACGTCGCGCTGACCACCGCCTCCTCAAAGGCGTTGTGGCATTCGAAGCGGAAGTTTCCAGCCACCACCTGCGGCGCTTCCGGGCAGGCGAAGCTGCGGTCGATTTCTGCAAGCCAATCCGGATCAACCTTGCAGCCCGCGTCGGTTACGGCGATGTGGGTCCCTTGCGCGGCAGCCACCCCAAGGTTTCGGCCTTCGGCGATATTCGATGGCTGCGAGATGAGGCGCAGCACGCCGCGTCTCGCGTAGTCCTCGAGGATCTCTCGAGTCCCGTCCGTACTGTCGCCATCGACCACGACAATCTCATCGGGCTGCAGGGTTTGCTTTAGGAGCGACTCGATGAACGGACCGATAGTGCGCGCCTCGTTGCGCACGGTGGCCACCAGCGTGTAGCGGTTGCCCGTCATGAAATCCGTGCCCGATGTTGCACTCGACAGCCCTTGATGAGCCCAAGCGCGTGCGCCGCGGTCATGGCCTGTCGCAGCGCGCCCGGCGCGCCGCGCAGCATCAGACCGATGGCCTTGGCCCAATGTCTGATTGATTGCGCAAAAAGGTAACGAGGCACACCCGCTAACAAGGGTGGGGTAAGCGTGACCTCGTGGATTCCCTTGCGCACGCCGGCCTGAAAATGTAACCGGAGGAACCAGCGACGGCGCAAACGTTCGGGCTCCACATCATGGTCGACGATCATGTCCGGACGGTAACGAATCCTGGCCTGGCGCGCGAGCAGCGCACGCAGCATGACGACATCTTCACCGCCTCCGGCGCTGTGGGCGCTGGCGCCTTGCCGGTTGTAGCGGTGGTCGAAGCGTAAGCCGTGTGTGCGCAAATAGTCCACACGATAGGCGATGTTGCTGGTCCACACCGGCGTCGAATCATTGATTATCCAGAAGGGTTCGGGGCCGTGATCGATGGCGGCCAAAAAACCCGATAGCTCGGCGTTCAGCCATGCAGGACGACCATATCTGGAAAAATCGATGCACACCTGCCCACCCGCGCAATCGGCACCTTCCTCCTGAATGGCCAGCCAGGCCGCCGCCGCCCAACCGGCACGTGGCAGTTCATCGTCGTCGAGAAACGCCAGCACCTGGTAATCCTCTGCGCAAGCGAGCGCACGGTTACGCGCCGGCACGATGCCGGGTAACGGCTCACACACCACTTTCAGGGTCGGGCCAGACTCGCGCTGGAGCTCCGCAAGAACTTTCGAAGTGTCGTCAGGACTGTTGTTATCGACCGCGAGGATTTCGAACGGCACTGGGGTCTGTTGGGCGCGCAGCGCAGCCACCAGTGCGCGGAGTCGATCAGCACGTTGATAACTGCAGAAGGCGAGCAACAGCGGCGGGGTGGTCATCTATCAATCAGCCAGTGATGCACCCGCTTCGGCAGCAGGCTGGGCAATAGGTAAAACCAGTCGTGGAGTCTGCGATGACGCGCGCGCATGAGTTTTCGAAAAAGGGGACGCGCTGTGTCGAGATCGCGCGCCCAGTAGCGCTCGAAGGCGCGCTTGCGCAAACCTGCCAGCATGATTGCGCTCAGCGCGCGCGAACCTGTGCGCGCCACGAACTCCGGATGCCGGGCGAGATAGCGGGCTTGCGCCTCGTACAACTGAAGCGCCGCGCGCAGATGCTGGCGGGACGCCTGAGGGCCGTCATGAAAATGATACTGCGCCAGTACCTGAGGCACCCGGCACAGCGGGTGGCGTGCCCCGAGACTGAGCCACATCAGATAATCCTCTGCATGCGTGAGATCTGTTTCGAAGCCCACCCCGAGCAGTGACCGGCGCGCCAATGCGGCGTGTATCGGCCAGCGGCAACCGCTGAACAACTCGATCTCCTTGTTGGGTCCCTCGTAATCGGGCGGTAGAAAAGGAGCGCCCGCAGGCCCGGGCAAACCGACATTCTGCCACCCGCAGTACGCGAGTGCGGCGTCGGGGTTAGACTCCATTGCCGCAACCATCACGGTCAGGAAGTCGCTGGACCAGGTGTCGTCGGTATCGAGAAATGCGACCAGTTCCCCGCGACAATGCTGAAGGCCATGATTACGGGCGATGCTCACGCCCCGGTTGGGCTGGCGCAGGATCCTTATCCTTGCGTCTCCCAAGTGTTCGAGCCATTCAGCACTTCCGTCGCTTGATCCATCGTCGACAACCACCAGTTCCCAGTCGGTGAAAGTCTGAGACTGCAGGCTGTGGATACTCATCGGCAGGTGGAGGCGCCCGTTGTAACACGGCATCACCACGGAGACTTTGGCTGGCGCGGTGTTAGTCATCGTTTGGCTCCTTGCAAGCCCAGCCTGTTCTGCCAAAGCGTCACCCACTCCACGGCGTTGGCGGCGACAGCGAGCTTGCGCGCAAGTCGTGCCGGGGTGTCTTCGCGCATGACGGACAGCCGTCGGATCCGGAGCCGGTCGCCATCGCGCAAGGCCCACCCGCTCTGGGTCGTGCACGCATTGCGATATCCCGCATGTTCGGCGCACGCGAGAATCTCTGCGTTCCAGTCTCCATAGGGATAGGCCAGGCTCACGATGGGGCGTTCAATGATCTCGCCCAGAACCTGACGCGAAATCTCAAGCGAAGAGCGGGCTTGCGCGGCAGACAGGTGGGTAAGCCGTTCGTGGCGATCGCCATGAGACCCTATCTCGAATCCGCGTGCTGAAAGTTCGCGCAGTGCGGCCGCGTCCATGATCGCATCGCGAGGTCCATCGTCGTCACGCCAGCAGGGGGCGCCACCCAGGCTGCCGCTGACGACGAAGAAAGTGCCGCTGTAGCCTGCTGCTTCGAGCGCCTCCGCGGCCACGAGATTGTTGCGATAGCCATCGTCAAAAGTGATGGCTACGTGCCGCCCGGGCTGTCCGGCTGGTAGCGCGTCTATCGTATGGCCGGTGTAGCCTTCATCACGCAGCATGCGCAAGTGAGCCGCGAAAGCCCGGCGTGGCAGGCTCCAGGGAGAGTTCGAAAGATCGCCCGGCGAGTCGATGCCGTGATACATGAGGGCCAGCGGGCCGTGGGCCACACTGCGCCGCAGGAGCAATCTCGAGATCATCCTGTCGCCTCGGACCGCATGCGAGGCGTGAGTCGCCGCCTCAGGCGCTGCGCGACGGACCAGAGCTTGCCAAGCTGATGGCTGAACACACCACGACTCGCAAGAACGGCCAAGGCCTGAGATGGATGAGAAGCGAGCATGTTGCGAAAAGCCGACTGCCGCAGCGGATGTGCCGCACAGACGCAGAACAGTGCACAGAATTGCGGCACGTTGCCAGGATGGAGGCGCAGCGAACCGTGATGTGTGGCGTCTTCCAGTGCCTTGAGAACTTCAGTGCGCGCATGCGCATCGAGAGTTTCCCACACCGCTGGCGTAGGCAGGATGCCCTCGATGCCGTCGAGGTACCAAAGTCCAAGCGCTCGCCTCAGGTGGGCGAGCGCGGGTTGATGGGTGCCGATCACCGGCGCCCATTCACGGTTGGAGAAACCAAGAACGGCACTCTGCTCTGCCATCAGGAGTCGGTGGGAAAGCAAAGGTGAAACTGCGGGCTCCGTTGCGCGCAACCAGCGCGGAAGATTGTCGAGCGCGTCTGCCCTGCAGACCAGATGTCCAAGGCGTGTCCTTCGTTGGCCTAGCAGCGTGTCTGGCGTCCAGCGCGGGGCGTGGCCTGGATCCTTCACTGGCGCACCGGCGGAGTCACAGGCGTCTTCCAGCCAGCGCTCGGGCTGCGCGTGTACGACTCTAATCCCGCCTTGCAGGCGCTCCAGCGCCGCGTCCCAGAATGCGCGCGTCGGAGTCACTTCGGGTTCGAGAAACCCGACCCAGTCTGAAGTCCCCGGAGCCAGTCCTGCCGCCCATGAGCCCGCTTCCGGCGCATCGGCTCCGATGTCGCGAATTTCGAGCTCCGCTCGCGTGCAAAGGGAAGGGGGCACCCCGGCTGTTTCATGGAGGACCTCGACGAGGGTGCCGGCCGGCAGGCTTGCCAGGACCTCATCCGCGCTCGGTCGCAACCTGGGAAGATCGACGACGCGAACCCGGACACGAAGTCTTGGGCGGTGGGCGGATGGCGTG
>JBIKOF010000232.1:0-4137 GCA_044358205.1 Gammaproteobacteria bacterium
CATCCTGGGATCGGCCATCGTACAACTGGATCTCACCGAAGGTGACAGAGTGTGCCGGCTCATATTTTCCGGCGATCTGGGGCAGGCTGAGGTGGATATCCTGCCCGATCCCACCCTCATCGAGACGGCCGACATGGTGCTGCTCGAAAGCACCTATGGCGATCGCTGTCATCGCAGTCATGCGGACACCCTCGCCGAGATGCAGGAAGTGCTGGCGCGGGCGCTGCACGGCCACGGCAATGTCCTCATTCCGGCCTTTGCCGTGGGACGTACGCAGGAGCTGCTGTATCTCTTCGGGCAGCATTTTGAGGACTTCGGCTTGCAGCGCTGGCAGGTTTTCCTTGATAGCCCGCTCGCCATCGAAGCGACCGAAATCTATCTCCGACATAGCGCCCTCTTCGATGCCGAGGCGCAGGCTGTCTTTGCGAGCAAGCGCGAGTTCCCGCTGCTGCCGAACCTGCACCTGTCACGCACACCGGCCCAGTCCATGGCCATCAACCGTATCCGTAGCGGCGCCATCATCATGGCGGGCAGCGGCATGTGTACGGGAGGTCGCATCCGTCAGCATCTCAAGCACAACGTATGGCGCCGCGACTGTCATGTGGTGATCGTGGGCTATCAGGCGCACGGCACGCTGGGTCGCCGATTGGTTGATGGTGCGCGTGAGATCAAACTGTGGGGCGAGACCATTCGCGTGCAGGCCGCCATCCATACCCTCGGCGGATTTTCCGCGCACGCAGACCAACGCGGTCTTACCGAATGGGTGCTCGGCATCAAGCAACCCGAAGGGCGCGGGCGACCGGAGATCTGGCTGGTGCACGGTGAGCCCGATGCAGCGCAGACACTCGCCGCCCACTTGCGCAAGGCGGGCGGCGGCAGTGTGCAGGTTGCGGCTCCCGCGCAGCTCATTCCACTTCCTACGCGTTCTGTCCCTCCCCGGAGACCCTCATGATCAAGACCCCACTGTGTGATTTGCTCGGGATTGACTATCCCATTCTCTCGGCTGGCATGGGCGTGAACATCGCCGGTGCGGAATTGACGGCCGCGGTGTCCAACGCCGGCGGTTGTGGGGTGCTTGGCAGCGGGGGCGTGCCCGCGCCGGCCATGCGTCAGCAGCTCGAGGCGACCCGCGCCCTCACGTCGCGTCCGTTCGGGGTGAATCTGCTATTGCCACTTTTGCAGGACGGACAGGTGGAAGCTGCCATCGCGGCGAAGGTGCGCTTTGTCGTTTTTTTCTGGGGCGACCCTCGCCCATACCTTGCGCCGCTCAAGGCCGCCGGCATCAAGGTCTTCGTGCAGGTTGGAACGGTGGAGGAGGGGAAGGCACTCGCGGCGGCGGGCGTGGACGGCCTCATCGCCCAGGGTATCGAAGCGGGCGGCCACGTGAAGGCTGAAAGTGCGCTGTCGACCTTCCTGCCCGCGATGGTCGATGCCGTGGCACCCTTGCCGGTGATTGCCTCCGGGGGCATTGCCGACGGCCGGGGCATTGCGGCTGCCCTGAGTCTGGGGGCACAGGGTGTGTCGCTCGGAACCCGCTTCCTTGCCACACCCGAAGCCCAGGTCGATCCCGCTTACAAGGCGCGCATTCTCGCTGCTCGCGCGGAGGACACGCTCTATACCGGGCTTTTTGACGTGGGCTGGGAAAATGCGGCGCATCGGGTGTTGCGCAACGCTGCGAGCGAGGCCTGGCAAGCTGCCGGCACCCCGCCGCCAGGCCAGCGTCCGGGCGAGGGTGAGGTCATCGGACAGGGCGACTTGCTGGGATTCCCAGTCACGTATCCCCGCTACGCCGTTACGCCAGCGGTGCCGGGGTTCAGCGGGGATCTGGAACACACGGCGCTGTATGCGGGGGAATCCGTGCGCCTGATCGATACCCTGCTGCCTGCAGGAGAGGTCGTACGCCGTTTGGTTGCAGAAACGGGCGCCGCGCTTGCCCGCCTGAGACCCTGAGCGCTTCTAATCGCTACAGGGAAAACGCTCGAGGAAGGCGTTCCCCACCACGATCGCCGCGTTGAGATCTTCTTCCTCTGGGTGTGCCTGCAGGTGATCCAGCACTGCCCTTCGCAATTGGCCGCCGCTCACGCCGCGCGGAACGCAGAACAGGCTTTCCTGCATACGCCAGGAGGGCCCGGCGTCTTCGGCGTCTGCAACCCCTGCGATGTAGCCCATGCAGGTGTTGACTGCGTCCGGTGAATCGGCGGCACAGCGTTCACGCAATTCATTTCCGTCGAGAAAGTTCGCCATTGCCGGCAGGGAAGAGGCGTACAGCCCGGCAAGCAGTACGCAGCGCTCGAGCGCGGACACGCGGCGCGTTTTCATGTAGGAGAATCGGTCCTCCGGACCTGACGCGAATCTAAATGAGGGGACGAAGTCTCCGCCCGCGCCGCCCGTGCGGTCAATGCCTTTTTGCGTAAATGCTCGAGGCGCGCAATTCGGGTACTATCGCGCGGCCCGCCAGCCCTCCGCAGGACCCGCGCCGTGCCAGATCCCGCTCAATACCCGGCCCTCGCCTGGATACTCGCCTTGTGCACGCTTGCCTGCGTGCTCAGCCTGGCGGGTGGCGCAACTTATCTGCTGTTACCCGCTGCGTGGCGCACCCGGACACTCTCGCATCTCATCAGTTTCGCCACCGGCACCCTGCTGGGCGTAACTTTCCTCGAACTCCTCCCGCATGCACTCGAGCACCCCAGTGCGGGCGGGCCGGAACGCGTGATGGGGACGGTGCTGCTTGGGATCCTGGTCTTTTTCGTGCTGGAGAAAGCACTCATCTGGCGTCATGCCCATCACGGCGAGCATGCCCATGCAGGTCACGCCCATCATGGTCATGAGCACGGCAGTCGCGCGGGCGCGCTCATCATGGTGGGCGATGCCTTTCACAATTTCCTCGATGGCGTATTGCTGACCGCCGTAGTGGTGAGCGACCTGCGTTTAGGCATTCTCACCGGGCTTGCGATGATCGCGCATGAAATCCCTCAAGAGCTGGGGGATTTTGCCATCATGATCGAGAGTGGGTTTTCCCGGCTCATGACCTTCACCCTCAACGCGCTCGCCAGTCTTGCCATGGTGGCGGGTGCCTTGCTAGCGTGGTGGCGTGTCGATGAACTCCAGACCTACATGCCCTATGTCCTCGCCTTCACCAGTGCGAGTTTCATCTACATCGCTGTGGCGGATCTCATCCCCGCGCTGCATCGAGGTATCCGCGTGCGGGAGTCGCTTGCGCAGCTCGTGCTCATCGCAGGCGGCATCTCGTTGGCGCTTTTCTTCCATGCGGCAGATTGAACCATGAGTCTCCGGCGGCATCTCTTGCAGGCGCGCCTCGCCACAGCCCTGGTGGTGGCGTTCCTGCTGGCGAATGCCTCGCTGGTGCTGCACGACTATGTGCTGTCCGCCCATCTGGGTCAGGACAGCTGCGAAATCTGTCTGGTCGGCGGTGCCCATGGCGCCGCACTCATCCCCACACCGGCGTTGCCGCCGCTGCCCGTCGCGACATCGACGCCAGCAACCTCGCCCGCCGCTGCACTTCTCTCGCTTGAAATCCGGCCCTACGCCGCGCGTGCCCCCCCTTACGTCTCCTCCGCCGTCTGATCTGAACCCCTGATTGGCATTTTTGGTGGCCTGTCGTGCGCGCACATGGCGCGCATACAGTCGTGCCGCCTGAACCGGGAGATACTCATGCAGGCTTATTCCAAGGGTGCGGTTGCGCCCATTCAACTGCAGCGGCTTGCCGTTGCCATTTCCATGGCGCTCGCTTCTTCGGCTGCGACCGCCGCGCCCGAGCGTGTGCGTCCCACTTCGGACGAGCAGGTGATTGTGAGCGCCGATCCGCTGCGCCGCGCGCAATCACATCTTATTCAGCCCTATGCCGTGATCGAGCGCGAAGCGCTGGTGCGCGAAAACCTGCGCAACATCGGGGAGGCCGTGTCTAACGAGTTGGGTGTCACCAGCAGTGATTTCGGCGCGACGGTCGGTCGCCCGGTGATCCGCGGATTGTCAGGTGCACGCGTGCAAGTACTCGATGATGGGGTGGGGACGATGGACGTGTCTTCGCTCAGTCCCGATCATGCGGTTGCTGTGACCCCGGTGTTTGCGCGGCAGGTGGAGATTTTGCGCGGCCCCGCCACCTTGCTTTACGGCAGC
>JBIKOF010000234.1:0-4117 GCA_044358205.1 Gammaproteobacteria bacterium
AACGCCCGCGGCGAAATCGAAATCGCGGTGGGTGATATCGTCGACGTCGCCCTGGACGCAGTAGAAGATGGTTTCGGCGAAACCCGCCTCTCACGCGAAAAAGCCAAGCGCGCCAAGGCGTGGGACGAACTCGAAAAAGCCTGCGAAGCAGCCCAGACCGTGACCGGCGTCATCAGCGACAAAGTCAAGGGCGGTTTCACTGTCGACATCAACACCATCCGCGCCTTCCTGCCCGGCTCCCTCGTCGACGTGCGCCCGGTGCGCGACACGAGTTATCTCGAAGGCAAGCCGCTCGAGTTCAAGGTAGTCAAGGTCGATCGCAAGCGTAACAACGTGGTGGTATCTCGCCGCGCCGTGGTCGAGAGCGAAAACTCCGCCGAGCGCGAAGCATTGTTTGAAAGCCTCAAGGAAGGTGCCATCGTCAAAGGTCTGGTCAAGAACCTCACCGACTACGGTGCGTTCATCGACCTCGGCGGTATCGACGGTCTGCTGCACATCACCGACATGGCGTGGAAGCGCGTCAAGCATCCGTCGGAAGTGGTCAGTATCGGTGAAGAAGTCACGGTCAAGGTGCTCAAGTTCGATCGCGAGCGCACGCGTGTCTCGCTCGGCCTGAAGCAGCTTGGCGACGATCCGTGGGTTGATATCTCCCGCCGCTATCCCGAACACACCCGTCTCTTCGGCAAGGTCACCAACATCGCCGATTACGGCTGCTTCGTCGAAATCGAGGAAGGGGTCGAAGGCCTGGTGCACGTGTCCGAGATGGATTGGACCAACAAGAACGTTCACCCCTCCAAGGTGGTTCACCTGGGTCAGGAAGTGGAAGTCATGGTCCTCGACATCGACGAGGAGCGCCGACGCATCTCGCTCGGCATGAAGCAGTGCCGGTCGAATCCGTGGGAAGAGTTCGCGGCCACCCACAACAAGAACGATCGCGTCAGCGGTACCATCAAGTCCATCACCGACTTCGGCATCTTCATCGGGCTCGAGGGCGGCATCGATGGTCTGGTACACCTCTCCGACCTGTCGTGGGACATCGCTGGCGAAGAAGCGGTGCGCAACTTCAAGAAGGGTGACGAAATCGACACCGTGGTGCTGGCAGTGGACGCCGAGCGCGAGCGTATCTCGCTGGGCGTGAAGCAGATGGCCCAGGATCCGTTCTCGTCCTACCTCGCCGACAGCGGCAAGGGCAGCATCGTGCGTGGCATCGTGACCAGCGTCGACGCGAAGTCGGCAACGGTGGCACTGAGCGATGGCATCGAAGGCGTCATCCGCGCCAGCGAACTGTCGCGTGACCAGGTCGACGATGCACGCAAAATCCTCCGCGAAGACGAGGAAATCGAGGCGATGATCATTGGCGTCGATCGCAAGCGCCGCGTGATCAATCTCTCGATCAAGGCCAAGGAGAGCGAAGACGAGGCCACGGCACTGCAGGAATACAGTGCCGAGAGCGAGGGCGGGACGGCCAAGCTTGGCGACCTGCTGCGCGAGCAGCTCGGAAGCCGGTAGCGTGCATGGCGATGATTCCCGCGCGCATGCCGGGAGTCATCGCGGGTCGCCACCCGATGCCCAGGTCCGCCCCGGATTGCCTGTCCGGGGCGGGATTCTTCCGGGGCGTCCCGGGATGAATAGCGAGAACAAGAATGACGAAGTCCGAATTGATCGAAATTCTGGTGCGCAAGCAAAGTCAGCTCGGCTATCGCGACGTCGAACTGGCGGTCAAGACCATGCTCGAGCAGATGGGCCAGACACTCGCCTCCGGTCGGCGCATCGAAATCCGGGGGTTCGGAAGCTTTTCGCTCCACTATCGACCGCCGCGGCTCGGTCGTAACCCCAAGTCGGGTGATCCCGTCGCGCTGCCTGCCAAACACGTGCCCCATTTCAAGCCCGGGAAGGAACTTCGAGAGCGTGTGAACGCCCTCGACGACGCCACCATCGAGCGCGCCCGCGCGGCCTCTGCAGGCCGCGATGACGACGATGATGAGGATGATTGACGCGGGTCCCTGCCGATGCTGAGGCTGTTCACGGCCCTCATCGCGCTGATTGCGGGGCTCGCTTTTCACAGTCGAAACCACCAGCCCGTCCCGCTCGATTTCTACGTCGGGCGAGTGGACCTGCCACTGTCCTGGATCGTGGTGGCCGCCTTGGCTATGGGTGCCGCCCTCGGGATGTTGGCGATGGTGCCGGGTCTTTTACGCGGCAGACGCCTAGCCCGGCGTTCGCGCCCCGCGCCCACGGTGATGACGGGGGCTCCTGTGCCGCCAGCGCCTCCCGGCGATGGACGCTGAAACACTCTTCTTCATTACCGCGTTGCTGCTGCCCGTTGCTGCCTTCTCGGGCTGGTACTTCGGGCGTCGCGAGCCGCTGTCCGCCGCGGTCGCGCTGCGTGAACACAACCAGCAGATCGCGAACGATTATTTCCGAGGTCTGAACTACCTCCTGCATGATCGACCGGACAAGGCCATCGAGGTCCTGGTGCGGGTGCTCGAAGTCGATGCCGAAACCATCGAGACGCATCTCGCGTTGGGGAACCTCTTCAGACGCAGAGGGGAAGTCGACCGCGCTATCCGCATTCACCAGAACCTCGTTGCGCGCGACTCACTTGCGCCCGTGCAGCGCGCGCAGGCTATTCTCGAGCTCGGCCTCGATTACATGCGTTCAGGGCTGCTGGATCGCGCCGAGAGTCTGTTCACCGAGCTGCTCGACCTTGGCATGCTGCAGGCACAGGCCTTGCGCCACCTCATCGACATCTACCAGCAGGAACGGGACTGGGAGAAGGCGTTGCTATTCAGTGCGCGCCTTGAAAGCACCAACGGTGACAATCTCAGCGTTGAACGCGGCCACTTTCTGTGCGAGCAGGCGGCTGAAGCGCTGGATGGCAATCGCCGGCAGGACGCGCAGGATCTGCTCGAAAAGGCCCTCGCTGCAGACCGCCGTTGCGCGCGCGCCAGCTTGATGCTTGGCGCTCTGGCATTGGCGCAGCGCGATTACGACCGGGCAATTCAGGCCCTGAAGCGTGTGGAACATCAGGATCCTGAACTCCTCAGTGAGGCGATTGCCTTGCTCGCGCGCTGTTACCGGGAAGTCGACCGGCTCGATGATTTTCGGGAGTACCTCGAAAGACTCGCGGGCCAGCGTTTGGGCAGTTCACCCATGCTGGCGGTGGCCGGCCTCATCGAATCCCATGAAGGCATCGATGCCGCCAAGCAGTACGTGGTGCAGGAACTGAAGCTCAGGCCCACCCTGAAGGGAATCGAACGGCTCATCGACTATGCGCTGCAAGGGGGTAAGGGCAATGCCCAGGACGACCTGCACCTGCTGCGCGAAACGGCAGTCCGTCTGCTGGCTTCCAAGGCCACCTACAAATGCAGCCAGTGCGGATTTTCCGGAAGATCACTGCACTGGCACTGCCCGGGCTGCAAGTCCTGGAACAAGATCAAACCCATACACGGTATCGAAGGCGAATGACCTCTACCCCCCGCATCATCATCGCGCTAGACCATGCTTCCGCAGTCGACTCCCTCGCACTCATTGCCCAGCTGGGCGAAGCTGACTACGGCGTAAAAGTCGGCAAGGAACTCTTCACGCGGGAGGGCCCAGCGCTGGTGCGCGAGCTGGTCGCCGCCGGACGGCCGGTTTTTCTCGATCTCAAATTTCATGACATACCCAATACTGTGGCCGCGGCCTGCGAAGCGGCAGCAGAGCTGGGCGTGTGGATGATCAACGTCCATGCGAGTGGCGGGCGCGCGATGCTGCAAGCAGCGCGTGCGGCCCTGTCAGGTTTTGAACGACGACCGCTGCTGGTGGGCGTGACGGTGCTTACCAGTCTGGATGCCGCCGCCCTCGGCGAAGTGGGCATCGCCGATGCGCCGGCCCAGCAGGTGCTGCGGCTTGCCCGGCTTGCCCACGAATGTGGCCTCGACGGAGTGGTGTGTTCGCCGCAGGAAATCGTCGCCGTCAAGGGCGCCTGCGGTCCGGCGTTCCTGACCGTGACGCCTGGCATCCGGCCGGCCGATGCCAGCCTGGATGATCAACAGCGCGTGGCCACGCCCGCGAGCGCGATGCGCGCCGGAGGTGATTACCTAGTCATCGGGCGACCCATCACACGCGCCGCCGA
>JBIKOF010000235.1:0-4110 GCA_044358205.1 Gammaproteobacteria bacterium
TCGCTGACAATCTTCAAGTAGCCGTCGGCCTTATCAAGCCGCACGTCGGGAATGTCGATGGCTTGCCCTGCTGTAACGTGCAGGCGTCTCGTCCAGTCCTTGTAACCGGCAAGACGCACCGTGATCTGTCGGGTACCTTGAAGCAACTCGCCCTGTAACGGCGTGGTGCCAAGGGGCGTTTTGTCCACAGTGACGCGGGCGCCTGCAGGCCGGGAATCCAGCGTAAAGGCTGCCCATGCCGGGGCCAGGGCCGCGACCAGCGTTTGGGTTTGACCTTTGCCGATGATTTCCATCCGGTTGACGAAATCCAGATAGCGCGGCGCGCGCACGGTGATTTCGCGTATGCCGGCCTCAATGCCTGCGATTTCTCCGGGCACCTCACCGGCCGGTTGGCCATCGACCAGCACTTCCGCTCGGGCAACCGGCGAGACATCGACAGCCAGCTGGCCGGGCAGTGGGCGCAGGCTCACGGTGATCTTTTGGTGGGGGGCCCGACCCACCTCGATTGGGACGTCGAGCGGGCGATAGCCTTCCGCGTAGGCATCGAGGCGATGCGCGCCCGGCAGCAGCAGCCACCGTTTGCCCACCCGAGGTGTCCAGAGGCCTGCAACCGAGAGCCGGGCATGCGAAGGCGTTACCTCGAACTCCACCGCGCGGGCGCTGAAAAGATAGAGGATGACGGCGCAGGCGATGCCCAGACTGAGGGTGACGATGAGCGCGGGCCAGGGCAGTCTTGGCAGCTGCACGCCGCGCAGGGCGTGCGGCGGCTTGAAAGCGACGGGCTCGATTGGTTCCCGGCGTGCGGCCGGGGAAAATTCATCGCCACCAACCACGCGCGTCTATCTCCCCGAAGGCAAGGCGTCGTCGCACCGAACCGTGACTACGGGGGGGGCGTCTGCAGCCGTCACAATGAAGTCTACCCGCGCGTCGCGAAAACCCCGACGGCGACCAAGGGCAGTATACCGCCCGGGCTTGAGCCCGAGTGCACGCGTGTTGAAGCGCCCGAGGCTGGTGATTCCTGCCAGTTCCACCGCGGTGTCTCCATCCGAGCGGAAGTCTACGCGCACCGGGCTTGCGGCTAGCGCCGCGTCCATTTGCGCCAGTTGTTGTCGCAAACGGGGACCGGGTTCGCGAATGCGGCGGGCTTCGGCGAGCGCCTTCAGCGCCGCCCCGCGGCTGGCAGCATCGAGGGGCGTGTCTATATTCGACAGCAGTTTTCGAGTGGCGGACTGCAGGCGGTTGGCGAGGTCGGCGCGTTGCCGGGCTTGGGCGAGGTCGAGACCGGATCCCGCCAAGGCGGGATCGAGGCGCAGGGCTTCTTCAAGCGCGCCAGCCGCCTCTGCCCAGGCTTCCGCGGTCTCGGCACTTGCGGCGCGGGCGAGCGCTCGCGCGATGGCAGCCGCGTTGGCGGCGGCACGCGCCTCGGCCAGGGCCTGAGTGGGTGCCGATGCAGAGGGCTGCAAGGCCAGCGCAGCCTCAAACGCTCGGATTGCGGCACCTGCATCGCCGCGCGCCATGGCCGCGTAGCCAGCCGACATCTGTTTCGTGAATTCGACTTCACGCGTTCGCTTGCGAATCCGTTCGAGCCCGAGGGTGGCTTCCCGGGTATCTGGGTCGAGCTCAAGCGCCGCCTCGTAGGCGGCGACTGCCCGGGCTTCGTCACCCAGACGCACGTGGCCTTCCGCTTCAGTGAGCAGGGCGAGCACGCGATCCCAGTGTGTGGCCCGCGTCAGGCCGCGCGTCGCGGTTGCATCCGCGGGCGACAGCGCAAGCGCCGCCGAGAATGCGCGTTGGGCGACTTCGGGCTGTCCGCTGCGCAACGCCCGTTCCCCTGCGTCCAGGTGTTCGGCGACCACCTCGGGCAGGTGTGCGAGGCTCGCGTCTATGCCTGCCTCGGCGGCGGCGTATTCTCGCTGTGCTGCGCCGTACAGACCGGCGCGATAGTGCGCTTCACCGGTCGCGCGCGCCGCTTCAATCTTTGCAATTCCGGCGGCGTCCCATGTTTCAACCTGGCGCGCACGCAAGGCTTCCAGCCGTGTCAGCAAGGCCGCCAAGGCATCCTGTGCGGCCTCGCGTGCGCCAGGCGGTTCGGGCAGCAGGGTGGCTGGCGGGTTTGCCGCGCGCGGGGCTGTGGAGGCCGCAACCGGAGACTTCGATTCCGTTCGCCAAAATCGCGGCACCACCACTACGGCAAGCGCGAGCACGCCGAGGCCTGTAAGCATCGCAATGCCCGTGCGACGAGTCGGCAGCCACTCGCGTGGAGCTGCAGGCGCAGCGGGACTGTGCGCCTCTGGAGGAGCGGAATACGTCGCGCGTTGCAGGGGTTCGGTCATCGCGGCGGTCATCCGCCTTCCGTGTAGCGCCGGTATTCCCGCCACAGCTTCTCGCGCAACACCGGATCCGCCTCGCGCTCGGCCGCCTCGCGGATCTGGCGTGCGACGACGTCTTCGTCGGCGGCACCCGTGGGCAGACCACTGTTGCCCACCGGGCGGGCCGGCCCTCCGGTTCTGGTTTCGCCGGTGATGTCGGGTGAACTGCCGAGACCAGTGGCCTCGCCTGCGCCGCCCATTCCGCCGGGTGAAGTGGGGGTGGATTCCCCGCGCCGACGTTCCATGGCCGCCTCGAAGGCCGCTTTGCGTGCGGCCTCCAAGGCCGGATCAGCGGGTGCTTCCTGCGGTGCGGGTGTCGCCAGCGCGGCGCCGCCGGGCGGCAGCGCTGCGGGTGAGGGGGCCGCGCCCTGAACAGGGTTGGGTGGCCGCGAGACGCCACCGGCGGAGGCTCCTGCGCGGGCTCCGGTTGGAGGCACTGCGCCGCCCGTTCCGGCTGGTGCACCGGCCTCATCGCCTCGCCCAGCGCCGCCTGCATCGCGGCGCTCAGTACCGGCATCCTGGGCGGTATCCGGCGGTGCTCCCACGGGCATCTCGCTCATTTCGACCTCCGCCCCAGATTCACTGGCAGGGAGGTAGCCCGGCGTTTTGGGCGTGCCGGTTTCGGCCTCGGTTTTTTCCGCGGCGTCCTGCGCTCCTGCTTCTTCCTGAGTGGACGATGTCTGCGCCTGCGTGGGGGATTCCCGGGGCGTTGGCGGTGTGGCGCAGCCGCTGAAGAAAAGAACGAGGCACAGGCTCCACGCACCCAAGCCCGCGCGCAGGCGAACCTGGTCCGGCCCCTCCGGTGTTGTTGGGCCGTCGGGCGTTTGGCCTGAGCGCAACTGCCACGAAGCCGGGTGGCCCATGCCGTTCATGCCGCCGGGCCCATGGGTTCAGCAAGCCGTGGACGCATCTGCCACGCCACGAAATCTCGTTCGTGGTACTGCTCATGACGCAGATCTTCCACCATCGCATTCAATATCCGGAAGCCAAGATCGTCCTCGGGCGCCTGCGCGCTATCCGCCTGATGTTCACCGAGATTGCCGTCCAGGGCACCACTTTGAAATTCGCACACCAGCACATCGTCCGGCGCGCGAATATCGAGGGCGAGGCTTGGTGTTGCCGATGTCGCGCGTTGTCCACGCTCCACCAACAGCACCAGTGTTTCTTCAATCGCGAGCTCCAGCCGGTCACGCGTGGCACGCGTCCACCCGGCATCTGCGGAGGCCTTGCGCGCAAAGGCAATACAGTCGGGCAGGGAGGACATTGCGAGCGGCACCCGCAGGCGCCGACGACGGCCGGCCTTCAGTCCCAGCAGCGCCGTGAGTCCCAGGGCCACGAGCGACCCAGCGGTCATGCCGTTGCCTAGCAGCACCACCGCCCACTCGGGCAGATGTCCCTGGAAGATAACCTTGTCCTGAAATCCGATGCCGAGCCACAGGCTGAGGCCGATGACCATCGACTTATCGAGCGTGAGGCCGTCTTCAGTCACCACGGCAACGCCATGCATGAAGAGCAAAACGATGAGCACGATGAGATACGCCGCCACCACCGGGTTGGGCACCATCAGCAGGATGGCGGACAGCCGCGGTGAGAAGGCGAGCAGGGACAGCAGAATGCCGCCGTAAATCCCAACCCGACGCGCAGCAACCCCGGTCATCTCCACGGCGGAGATAGAGGTTGAATAGGTGGTGTTCGGCAAGGTGCCCCCGAGGCCCGAGAGCAGGTTGCCGATGCCGTCGGC
>JBIKOF010000236.1:0-4099 GCA_044358205.1 Gammaproteobacteria bacterium
CATAACGAGCAACGACGACTGATCGACGATTTCTGCCTGACTCTTCAACACGGCTCCTTCGGGAGCCGTTTTTTCATCTAAGGGAGTGATGCTGTGGAAACCTGGATGAAGATTGCACAGGCGTTGCTGCTGGGTACGCTTTTCGTCCTGCTGCTGCCGCGCGCACTGCGCATGGTCAAGGAAACGCCGGCCGCCAAGCCGGGGGACTGGACGGGCGCGCTCCTGCCGCTGATTTGCGTGGTGCTCTTTGTGCTGCTGCTGATGCGCTGGATGAATTAGGGCGTCGGGGGCGAAAGCCGGGCTAGCCCGCCCATATACGGGCGCAGCACCGCGGGGATGTCGATACTGCCGTCGGCTTGTTGGTAGTTCTCCATCAGCGCGATGAGCGTACGACCCACAGCCAGGCCCGAACCGTTGAGGGTGTGCAGCAGCTCGGGTTTTCCGGTTTCCGGATTGCGCCAGCGCGCCATGAGGCGCCGGGCCTGAAAATCCCCGAAGTTGCTGCACGAGGAAATTTCGCGATAGGTGTCCTGCGAGGGCAACCAGACCTCGAGGTCATAGGTCTTGGCGGCAGAAAACCCCATATCGCCGGCGCATAGACACACCTTCCGATACGGCAATTCGAGTGCGCGCAACACGGCCTCAGCGTGCCCTGTCAGCTCTTCGAGCTGCTGCCACGACTGGGCAGGTGACGCGAGCTGCACAAGCTCGACCTTCTCGAACTGGTGCTGGCGAATCATGCCCCGCGTGTCCCGTCCGTAAGAACCCGCCTCGCTCCGAAAGCAAGGGGTGTGCGCCACCATGCGCAGCGGCAGCTCATCTGCACTGAAGATGCGGTCACGCGCCAGATTGGTCACCGGGACCTCGGCGGTGGGCACGAGAAAAAGGCCCTGCTGGGGAATCTCGAACAGGTCTTCCTTGAACTTCGGCAACTGGCCGGTGCCGCGCATGCTCTGCGCATTCACCAGCACGGGCACGTACATTTCCCGATAGCCGTGCGTGGTGGTATGCAAATCCAGCATGAACTGGGTGAGGGCCCGTTGCAGGCGGGCCAACGGTCCACCCAGCACCACGAAACGGCTGCTCGCGATGAGGGCGGCCACTTCAAAATCCATGGCCTGATGCAACGCACCGAGGTCGACATGGTCGCGCGGGGTAAAGTCGAAACGGCGCGGCTCGCCATGTCGCACGAGTTCCACGTTTTCGTGTTCGGTGCGGCCCTCCGGGACAGAGGCGTCGGGAATGTTCGGCAGGCCTAGCGCGAAAGCCTCGATTTCCTGCTGAAGCGCCTCCAGTGCTGTTTCGGCTCGCTTCAGGCGTTCTCCCAATTCGGCCACCGCCGCGCGCGCCGGCTCGATGTCTTCCCCACGTGCCTTGGCCGCCCCAATTTCCTTGCTGCGCTGATTGCGCTCGGTTTGCGCTTGCTGGGTTTCGGTCTGCAGCTGTTTGCGGCGCTGCTCGAAATCCAGACATTGCGGCAGGTCCAGTACGAAACCGCGTCGGGCCAGTCCAGCGGCCACGGTGTCAGGGCTGCTCCGAAGAAGATGGGGGTCGAGCATGTGCGAGATCTCGTCCGAGGATTCAGGTGGGTGCGGATTATAGCCGCGACCCGCGACGCCGCCGACCCGGCCGAGTTCGGCGGCCTCGATTTAGCGAGAAAAGCTGCGGGCCAGCAACACCGCGGCGACGCAGGCGCCAACCGATAGCGACACATTGAGCAGCGCGTTGGCAAGCGCCGCCTGCCAGCGCCCCGCTTCCAGCAGCAGCCAGCTGTCGACGGAGAAGGCAGAGAAGGTGGTGAAGGCGCCCAGAAACCCCACGCCAAGCAGCAGGCGCCAGCCGATTGCCCCGGGATGCGCCTGGGTCAGCAGCACCAGCACGAGGCCGGCCACGAACGACCCCAGCACATTCACCGTCAGCGTCGGCCACGGCAGCAGGGTTCCGGCAGGAACGGGCATGAACGTATAGACCGTATGGCGCGCCAGCGCACCCAGTGCACCGCCAGTGGCCACGGCGATGAGCTGCATCGTCGTCACACCGGCCAACTAGCGACCCTCCGCGTCTTCCGGTCCCGCGCCGCCGGGTGCGCGGGCGTCAGCGTCCAGACGGCGCAGGAAAGCAAGCTTTTCTGCGATTTTTGCTTCAAGCCCCCGGGGCGTCGGCTGATACCAGCCGGGCTCGCGCATGCCCTCGGGAAAATAGACTTCACCGGCAGCGTAGGCATGGGGCTCATCATGCGCGTAACGGTAGTCGTGTCCATGACCCAGGGATTTCATGAGCCGGGTGGGTGCATTGCGCAGATGCATCGGCACCTCGCGCGAACGATCGCTGGCTACAAACGCGCGCGCGGCGTTGTATGCCTGGTATCCCGCATTGCTCTTCGCTGCGACCGCCAAATAGACCACCGCCTGTCCCAGCGCCAGTTCACCCTCGGGTGAACCCAGTCGCTCCCAGGTCGCTGCCGCATCATTGGCAATCTGCATCGCGCGGGGATCCGCGAGCCCGATGTCCTCCCACGCCATGCGCACGATACGACGCACCAAATAGGCGGGATCCGCGCCCCCGTCCAGCATGCGGGCCAGCCAGTACAAGGCAGCATCGGGATTCGAACCACGCACCGACTTGTGCAGGGCCGAGATCTGATCATGAAAATGATCTCCGCCCTTGTCGAAGCGGCGCGCAGATGGCGTGAGGGCGCTTTCCACAAAAGCAGCATCCACCTGCGCAAGGCCGGCTGCGCTGGCCGCAGCCGCCGTCTGTTCCAGCAGATTGAGCAGCCGGCGGGCATCGCCATCCGCGCAGCTCACCAGAAATGCCGTGGCCTCCTCGGCCAGCGCCAGCGCCGGCAAGGTCTGAGCACAGGCGCGCACGACAAGCTGGCGCAGCGCTGCATCATCAATGGACTTCAGTACATACACCTGCGCGCGCGACAGCAAGGCGGAATTGACTTCGAAGGAGGGATTCTCGGTCGTGGCGCCGATGAAACTCACCAGGCCGCTCTCGGTGTACGGCAACAGTGCATCCTGCTGCGCCTTGTTGAAGCGGTGGATCTCATCCACGAAAAGGATCGTATGGCGACCCGCCGTGCGATGGCGCTCTGCCTGCTCGATGGCAGCGCGAATGTCCTTCACGCCGGAAAACACCGCAGAAAGCGCGACGAATTCTGCACCGAACGCCCCGGCCATCAGACGCGCCAGTGTGGTCTTGCCCACCCCCGGCGGCCCCCACAGAATCATCGAGTGGGGCTTGCCCGACTGGAACGCCAGACGCAGTGGGCGTCCCTCTCCCAGCAGATGGTCCTGGCCTATTACGTCTTCCAGCCGCGCCGGCCGCAGGGCTTCCGCAAGCGGCACGCGGGGTGCCGCCGCGAAGAGATCAGTCACGGCAATTCCCCATCCAGGGTTCGCAAGGCTGCGCGTGCTCAGGGCGCAGTGGCATTCACCACATCCACGCCCGCAGGCACACGGAAATCGAAACTGTCGGCGGGGAGCACCGGATTACGCGACAGGTTTTCAAAAAGAAGCTCTGTCACCTGTCCAAGGTTGTCGGTCAGTCGCATTCGTGCAAGTGCCTCTCCTGCAAACGCAAGTTCGAGATGCGTGTACTGCGCACTGTCTGCGCGTGGGTCGAGTGCGATCCAGGTCAGATTCTCACGGGCGGGCAAGCTGGAGATTTGATACTGCGCCGACGGATCGACGTCATCGCCCAGAAGCTGAGCCGCCGAACCGGCAAGCGTTTCGGTCACCGTACTCACGGTCACCTGGGCAAGATCTTCGTCGTAAAGCCAGAGTTGAGTCCCGTCGGAGATGATGGTCTGTCGATACGGCGCGTTATACACCCACGCAAACCGACCGGGTCGCGCCATTCGCAGGCGACCCTCGGAGGTCTCGAGCAAAGCACCCGTTTCGTCGTATACGTTCTGTTTGAAATCGGCGGCCAGCGTCTTCAGACCAGAAAGAAAGTGCGTGAGCGGCGCTGCGGGTCCGGAAGTGCCCTCCGGCGGTGCTGCCAGCGCGGCACCCGCAAGCATCAGGCACAGCAGCGAGCTAAGCAGCGCGTGCCGCAGGGACAACCATCTACGCTCGCGGCGGCGGTGCAG
>JBIKOF010000237.1:0-4072 GCA_044358205.1 Gammaproteobacteria bacterium
ATTCCGGCAGACGGGGTGGTGGTGGTGATCGCGAGGCGGCTTGCGCCGAAGAATGGCGTACTGGACGCAGCGCGCGCGCTCGCGCTAACCCCTGAGAAGGTTCATTTTGTGTTCGCTGGCGAGGGATCCGAAAGAGCCGCCATCGAATCGGCGGTGGCGACGAGCGGCGTGGCCGCGCGTGCCCATCTCATTGGCGCGATTCCCAATTCGCGGATGGTGGAGGTGTACCGGGCAGCTGATTTCTGCCTTCTGCCATCTCATATGGAAGCCACCAGTATTGCGGGTCTGGAAGCCATGGCCTGTGGCAAGGCGCTGGTGGGAACCCGCGTGGGCGGAATCCCGGCTCTGATTGCCGAAGGCGAGACCGGGTTGCTGGTGCCGGCCCATTCTCCCGCGGCCATTGCCGAGGCCGTTACCCGGCTGGCAGAGGATCCGGCCGGCACGCGCGCCATGGGCATTGCGGCTCGCGCACGCGTGCTCGATACCTTTGCCTGGCCCCGGATTGCGGCAGCCACACTCGGCATCTACCGACGGCTTAGCGGCGATACGGTGGAGGAAGGCGCGAGCGGCAGCTGAAACCTCGGGCGCGCAGAAACCGCACCGCCGTGATTTCCGCGTCCTCCGGCACCATGGCCTCGATTTCCCGGACGTTGGCTGCGACGAGTTCAACCTCGTGCTGCACACCTTCCTGCAGATAGGTCACGCGGTAATCGTTCATTGGGTGCTCGGTGTTCCCGACGCCTTGGCGGCCATCTTTTCCCGTACCGTCGCCCCGACGAGCGCGGGGGTCAGACGGGTCAAGTCGCGCGATGGCGCTTCGACAAGCGTGGCCTTGGGTCCGAAGGGTTTGTAGCGCTCAGGCCGCCCCGGCCCCATGAGCGTAAGGGTGTGCACTCCGCGCGCGGCGGCAATATGCCCCAGCCCGGAATCGTTGCCGACGAAGAAGCCCGCGTGATCAAGCAGGGCTGCTGCCTGGGTTAGCGTGGTATTACCCGTGCAATCCAGACAGGGCAGCGGGCTTGCAGTGCGCAGTTCGGCGGCAAGCGATCGGTCCTGCACGCTGCCCAGCACCATGATTCCCCCGAAGAGGGGCGCGACTTCCTCAAGTAGGGTTTTGTAGTGCGCGAGTGGCCATATCTTGCCGGGCCAGTTGGCGCCTGGCGCGAGCGCCAGCCAAGGTCCTGTGTCGTTCAAGGCCGCCAGCGTCGCGTCGGCCCATTCCGCATCTCCCGGCGCCAGCCACACGCGTGCGGGTGGCGGGCGGGTGGCGTTCGGCAGCACTCGCGCCGCAATCGCGTAATGCTGGTCGACCGCATGCGGACCATGTGGGCCGGCGCGCCAGCGCGCCGTGCGGCGCCCGGTCTTCAGCACCCAGGGAAGGAAATCGGTTCGCAGGTCCACGACTGCCGTGTAGCGACGACGACGCAGGGCATGAATCAGGTGCAGCATGCCGCGCCAGCCGGCGCGTTTGTCCCGATGCAGCAGGTCTCCCCGATAGGGGCAAAACTCGAGCAGGGCGCTGGACCGGGCATCGGCAATAATATCGATGCGATGGTCGGGGTAGGCTGCGTGCAAGGCCTCAAGGGCGGGTGTGGTGAGCACCATGTCCCCGATGTTGCTGAGGGTGACGAAAAGCAGGCGCGCGTCGGGAGCTTCAGGCAAGCGCATCGTCCAGCGCCGTCGTCACCGCGTCGACCGGAATATCGGCCACCGTCACCCCCCCGAAATCCTTGGCACACAGCGGGCGTCGCTGCCCAAATCCAGGCGTGAATTTCCGTTCGTTGGTGCGGCCGTACAGCACCAGAAGCGGCCGTCCCCCGGCCGCCATCACGTGGCCAATCCCGCTGTCATTGGCCACGCCGGCTGCAAGCCGACGCGCGAGCGCAATGGCAAGCATTGGCCCGCGTTGACTCGCAGCGGCCATGCGTTCTGGAAAAAGGGCCTCCGGCACCGCGGCTTGCAAGGGCTCAAACCAGTCTTCCTCCTCGGGCCCGAGAAAGAACACGACACGCCTTCCGGCGAGCACCTGCGTTCGGGCTGCCGCCACGAAGTGCTCCAAGGGCCAGCACTTGTCCTTTCCGCCCGCACCGGGCGCAAACCCGACATAGGTTAAACCAGCAGGCAGCAAGTCCCCGGCTTGCGCCTCGAACGCCTTGGGTAGCTCCAGTTCGGTGGGAAGCGTCAACGGGCGCTGCAGCGCAAGCTCGAACAAAATCCGGGTTTGCTGGAACACGGGCTCCGCCCGGAAATCACCGCCCGGTTTTGCGTCCGAGAGGAGGAAATTCCGGGTTGGGGCTACGAATCTGCTGTGGGCGACCCTTTTGAGTGCGAGGGAGGAGAGCAGGCGACGCTCGCTGGCAATGATGATGTCGAAGCGCTCGCGCCAGCGGGGGCGCCACACTTCCTGCCATTGGGTGCCGAGTGCGGTTCGCTCGCGGACGTCGTCGATAACGGGGCGTGCGAGTGGTGCAAGGCCGCGCGCATACAGGCTGTTGCCCGTTGCCGTGCTCCAGGTGAGATGCATCTCCGGGCAAGCGGCACGTGCGGCCATGATTGCAGGGAGCTTGATGAGTGCATCCCCCAGTCGGTCTTCGGCCGTGTGAAAAAGGATGCGCACGCGCTCAGTAGGGCTGGTAAGACTTTTCTTCGGTCAGGCGGGACCCCAGCACCTGGTCGACCTGCTTTTTGAGGGCAGCCCGATGATCGTTGGTGCGATAGACGCTGCGCGCCAGCGAAATAAAGGCCTCGTCAAAAACCTCCGCCCGCTCCTTGTCGCGGATATCGTCTTCTATCACCCAAAGTTTCTCGTTGGTCTGCTTGAGCGCCTGTCGCAGTGCGGCCAGGGATTCGTTACCAGCCACCCCGGGCAGGGTTTCCCAGACAGTCTCCAGGAGGGCTTTTTCGCGCGCGACATTGGCGAGCTTGGCTGGGTCTTTCATTCGCTCGGATTTGATTTCGAGAATGGTGAGCTTGTCGAGCAGCTCCCCACAGGAGACTTCGATGTGGATGGTCATCTGGCGCGGGTTCTTGGCGTGCGGTGGGCGCAGTCTGCCCGTCTGTGGCCGGTTGTGGCAATGCGCACGGCCCTACCTCAGGATGTCTCGCTCCGAGGGTCCGAGGCGATGCCTTGCCGGGGTCGCGCGGTCTGGGAATCCACTGCAGAGTTGGCGCGGTCCGCCGATAACCCTTGGACGCCGGTCTGGAATCCGGCCCGAATCCTTCATTTCTGAGAGCGCCCCATGAAAATGCTTCTGCACGTTGGCTGCGGCAACAAGCGCAAGGACCGCACCACGCACGGTTTCAACACCGAAGGATGGTGGGAGATCCGCCTGGACATCGACGCTGCCGTCAGGCCGGACGTCATCGGCACCCTGAGCGATATGTCGGCGGTGGCGTCTGAATCTGTCGATGCCCTGTTTTCGAGCCACAACATCGAGCATCTCTATCCACATGAGGTGCCCAAGGCGATGCAGGAGTTTCTGCGGGTGCTGAAGCCGGATGGCTTTTCCGTCATTACCTGCCCGGATTTGCGCAGCATCTGCGCACGCGTGGCCGAGGATGCTCTGCTTGAACCGGCTTATCAGTCGCCGATGGGGCCCATCACGCCACTCGACGTGATTTTCGGCCATCGAACCTCCATTGCTTCCGGAAACCTGCACATGGCCCACCATACAGGGTTCACACGCAAAACCCTCAACGAGACGCTGACTTCGGCTGGGTTCAAATCCGTGGCCATGCTGGAACG
Source organism: Gammaproteobacteria bacterium (assembly GCA_044358205.1). Lineage (GTDB taxonomy): Bacteria > Pseudomonadota > Gammaproteobacteria > CAIKBL01. Next base: position 3,746 of record JBIKOF010000237.1, read on the forward strand.
GCCTTCTCACTTTGATCTGTGGGCAATCGCAAGCAAAAGCACTTTGGATGCGGCCACGGCGAAGGATTTGATTCAGGCACACTTTCCGCTGGACAAGTAACTGACGGGGCGGTGTTCCTCTTAGACACCGCGACTGATGCCGAAAGCCTGCGCTTATCAGACTGCTAAAAACGGCTCATACGCCGCCTCGCGAGAGACGACGCCACGTCTCTCGCAGGGGAATTGCGGCTCAAGCCTCGCGGTGATACGCCTTGGAGGTAATGAGCCAGGCGCCATTGATCTTGTGATAAGACAGGTAATCGACAAAGTACATGTCGCCAATGCGCA
>JBIKOF010000238.1:0-4071 GCA_044358205.1 Gammaproteobacteria bacterium
GGACCGTAGGGAAGCGGTGCAGCTGGAAACCGAAGATTTCGAATTGCGCCGACTTCCGACCTGGATGGTCAACTCGACCTTCCATTTCGGGCGTAATTCGCTACAGCTCCTGTACATCGTCGACTTCGAGGAAGATCGCCAACCGCAAGCTGGCACGCCGTGGTATTCGCCGGCAATTCCGCCGTCGAATGTTCTGGGCCAAGTCGTACTGCCAACCGTCAAGCCACAGAGTTCGGACTTTGACGATCACGAATTCGGCATGCGCTTCGACCGCTCGGCAGGCGCGCTGACTTACGGCTTTATTTACGCCTATCTGTGGGACAAGAACCCGGTCGGCCATGCGGTGGGCACGCAGGTCCAGGGTGGGCAGACTCTGCTTACGATTCAGCCGCGGCACGAGCGCCTGCATCACTTCGGGACCACAGCCGACTATGCAACCACCCTAACGGACATCCCGCTCGTTGGCTCCCTGCCTTCGGTGTTTCGTATCGAGGCGCTCTGGACCAAGGGCGTGCGCTTTCAGGATTTCACCAAGCTCGAGGCAGCCCGCGCAGGCTTCGCCACCGACGGCACGGCCCAGCACGACACCCTGCGCGCAGCGATTGCCGCAGAATTCGGTCTGCCACATAACACCACGCTCATCTTCCAGCCTTCGTTCTACTACACCTTTGGCTGGAACCGTAATCTGGGATACGCCTTTGGCGGCGGTATTTTCGATGAATGGACGCTGATTCCGGTGGTCTACGTGGCGCGACCGTTCGCCTTCTCGCGCGATCGCCTCAGCATGAACTTCACAGCTTTTCCGGTGATCAGCGGGCCAGACAAGGAGTTTCAGGGCATCAAGACCAAGCTGCGTGTGAAATACAAATTCTCGCAATTTGTCTCTACGCAGCTCGTCTATAACGGCTACGATGCGGGCACACCCTACCGCCCGGGCGGGGAGCTCGAGTTCTACGGCCAGTACGACGAATGGGACAATATCGGATGGGAGCTCAACTATGAATTCTGACCAGCGCTTGCGCCTCTCGGGCGCCCTGCTCGGCATCCTGATAGCCTCCACCGCGGGCGCAGAACCCACCTGGCGGACAGTGGCCGAGATGAACGAGGCGGACCGGGCAATGTTCGATCCCGCCAACTCCACGCCGCGCGACAGCGCCATTCCCTACCTGCCCGCAGAAGCCTATCCGTTCAAGCCGCCCTACACGGCCGAAGAGATGGGTTACCGATCGGCAGAATTTCCGCACATCTCGCGCTGGACTCACGCCCTTAACGACGTATTCGGGGTAATCACCAGCACCGGTTATATCAATCAGGGGTCGGCAGTCAGCTACGTCGAGCAGACCACGGGGTCAGGACTGGATGGCTACATGCGCGGGCTGGCAGCCGGAGATGTGCACTCGAAATGGTTGATGTACAGCAAGTTCCCCCCGGAAACCGAAGCAGAGCAGCAACTCTGGCTGGTCTACCGAACCGACCCTAAGATCACGACGAAAATGGATTTCTTCGTCTACTCGCCTCAGATGCGACGCGTTCGCCGCCAACCCCAGCCGCGGCGAGACCAGCGGTTCCCGGACAATGCGCAGACGTTCGACGACGTGATCGGACGTGATCCCTGGGAGATGGAGTGGCAGCTTCTCGGCACCGATGTGCTCTACCAGACAGTGCGTTATCCCGACACACGCGACACCATTGTGCTCAATCGCAACAACAAGGGTTTCGTGGAAGAAAAAACTGCCGACATCCGCGTGATGGGACCGGAGTATCCGCACTATCGCCCAGATGGTGGCGTCGATTGCTGGGTGGTCATGGCCCGTATCAAGCCCGAGATAGTGCCGGACTATAACGAAAAATATCTGATTTTCTGGTTGGACAAACACTACTTCTATCCCATCCGCACCGAGAAGTATGACCATCAGGACAAGCTGATGATGGTCGAGGTGCGCAACCCGCGACTGGAAAATGCGGCCATGCCCGAAGGCTTTGGCTACGCGGCAAGCCTGACGGTGTACTGGGACATCAACCACGACATCATGAGCTACAGCATGCATGACGGGAACGAACCCATCACCTGGACCGAGGAACAAAAGGGGATGCTCTTCACCCCGGAATTCATGCGCCGGCAGTGGCTCGTGAAAACAGTCAAGACTCAGGCGCTGATCCAGAATCCCGACCATTACTTCATGCGACCGCACCTGGACCCGGAGAAATTTCCGGACGTCCGGCATATCGAGATTTCACCGGAACTGCAGGCACGTATCGCGGCGCAGGACAGTGCGGGGCATCTGGTGTTCGACGGCGGCGCTGCCCCGGCCGGTGGTGAATAAACGCAGATCCGGGGTGCGCTGGGCTTCGTTCGCCTCGCTCATTGCGGCGCTCGTAGCGGGCTGCGCTGAACCCGTCGCGCCCGCCCTGGAAGGAATGCCCAAGGGGCCTTACAGGCTGACCTTGGAAACCGCACCGGCGCGTCCAGCGCCGAACACCGAAACGGAAATCACCCTCACCCTCACCCGCCGCGCGTCTGGCGCCCCGGTGACGGACCTGCAGCAGGTGCATGAGCGGCCCTTACATACGTTCATTGTCGCGCGCGACTTCAGCAGTTTCGCGCATCTGCATCAGGAGGATTTTGGAACGCGCAGTGAAGAGGATGTCGCAGCGGGTCGCTTTCGCTTTCCTTATCGCTTCCCTGGCGGGGGGCAGTACCGAATCGTCGCCGAGTTTACGCACCGCGATCGCGCCTTTGCCCAGCACTTTAATTTGCAGCTCGGCGAAACCACTGCGGTACCACCCGATCCGGCGGAGCCTCCATCGCGCGTGTATGAGCAAGTGGTCGATGACTACTCGGCTCGCCTGCGTCATTCACCGCCCATGCTGAAAGCAGGGCGGGAAGCCGAACTGGTGTTGTCGCTCGCGCGTGAAAGCGCGCCCGTCACCAATCTTGAGCTGATACTGGGCGCTGAGGTCCATGCGGCCATTTGGCGCGAGGACGGCGAGGACTTCGGACACACGCACAGTTTTACGCCCGCAATGGCCGAGATGATGCGAGATATGTCTGCGCACCCCGGACAGCACTCAGCAGCCGCCATGATTGCGTTGATGTCCAGACCGGCTGAACTCGTCTATCCAGGGCCAGAGGTTCCACTGCGCTATACCTTCCCGCGCGCAGGGACTTACCACCTGTTCCTGCAGTGCGCGCCAGGCGGAATTCCCGAGGTGTTTCACTTCGTAGTGGAAGTGGAAGAGGCCGATGATACGGATGCCCGCATCGAGTCCATCGTGCCAGGTGCATGAAGCGCCACAACCTCATGCTGGTCCTGCTGCTGGGCTTCGTACCCTTGGCATTCGCGGGACACGGTCTCATCAACTCGTTTGCGGGCATCGAATGGTTACCCGAACCAGACAGCACGCCAACCGATCTCCTGTGGCATCTGGAACGCTGGCGGGAAGCTCGAGCGCTGGCAGACCTAGACGCGCCAGAGCCCCGGATGCAAATGCGCCTGCGTCTGGCGCGTGAGCGGCTGGCTGAGGCCGTCGCCGAAGTCACGCGGCACCATCCGCGCGATGCTACGACAGCGCTGGATGCCTACGCCGTACTCATAGTGGCGGCACGCGAAGATCTCGAGGCCGCGGGACGTGAAGCGCCTGCTGATTTCAGACAGTACGCTGAGACGCTGCTCGAGCACCGTTACATCGTCGCCACGGAATATTTCGATCTGCCGAGAGACACACGTCCAGTGCTCGCCGCCGCAATCACGGCTGCCGCGGCGCAATACTCACGGGTACGCGCGCGCTTTTCCCGTCGGGAGCAGGAGAGTCTGTTTTTCAAGGAGGAGGAGGTCCGCTGGGCCTGGGAGCAGGCACAGGCTGCCGACGCGCAAGGTCTCTAGTATGCTCAGGACCTGGCAAGTCCGGCCTATGTCCATAAGGAAAGCACCATGAGCGGAGCACTGCAGGGTGTCCGCGTCCTCGATCTCACCACAGTTCTCATGGGTCCGTATGCCACCCAGCTGCTGGGCGACATGGGGGCCGATGTGGTCAAGGTCGAACCGCCCACCGGCGATACCACACGCGCTC
>JBIKOF010000240.1:0-4063 GCA_044358205.1 Gammaproteobacteria bacterium
CGCCCTCCGCCAAGACTCGCCGAGTAGTCGACAACGTCAAAGCCGAGGCCGCCATCAATTGCGTTATTGAAACCCACATCGCTGGCGTCCATCACGAAGAGGTCGTCGCCCAGCCAGCCCGCCAGATCATCGACGCCGATACCGCCCACGAGCACGTCGTTGCCTTCGCCACCATCCAGCGCGTCGCCACCGCCGCCACCGTAGAGCACGTCGTTACCATCGCCACCGGTAATCACGTCTGCATCGCCCGTGGAGTCCATGACCCCCGCCACGATGCTGCCGTTGTCGCCATAGAGGATGTCGTCGCCGGCTGCACCGTCGATCACGTCGGCACCCAGGCCGCCGCGCGCCAGATCATTGCCGTCCCCGCCGAACACCTGGTCGATGCCGTCACCAGCATTGATGTCGTCATCGCCCGCGTCACCCCAGATGAGATCGTCGCCGGTGGTGTCACGGATGGTGTCGGCACCGTCCCCGCCATGGAGGAAATCGCTGCCGTTGCCACCATCGATGGTGTCGTTGCCGCCATCACCCCACACGGTATCGTTGCCACCGAGAGCGAAGATCTTGTCCGCTCCGGCTGTGCCGCCGATCACCTCCGAGGCATTGGCCCGACCATTGGGGTTGAAGACTCCGCGGGAGTCGAGGTAATCGCCCGAGTTGCCGTAGAACACATCGCCAGCGTAGCCCGCCTTGTTAATGGTGCGGGTGGTGCCGTATGCGTCCACCGCCTGTACCGTGGCGCGCGAAAGCGCGCTGTAAGTGCCGTACTCGCCAACCGTACGCGTAGACATTTCAAGGTGGCTGTCAGCCACGGTAAAGATATCCGAGTACATGTGGTTGACGCCCAGATTGCGCATCACCACGTCAGACAGAAGCTGGCCTTCAATTTCGGCGAGCAGATTAGTGCCGGCCAGACGCTCGAGGTAGTAGAAACGATCCCCATTCTGCAGATGGAGCATCTGCATGGCGAAGATGAAGTCGAAGGTCGAACCGAGCATGCCACCGGGCACCTTAGCTTCCGCCAGACCACCCAACCACAGGTCAATCGCATTGAACTCCTGGTTGTTGGTCATGAAATTGGCGTCGTTCAGAGCCGCAGTCGCCGCCGCCAACAGCGCCGTGCCGTACTGGGTCGGATTCGCGGTTTGGAGCGTGTTCCAGTCCGACAGGTTCTGTGCGTTGGCGCCAGACGCCGTGCGTGCCGCCTGGCCGAACTCGGTCAGAATGGTGTCGCGGGCATAGGCGGCAATGAAGTTCATCAGGGATTCGGGATGAACCAGATTCGCACCGAACTCGTCCCAGGAACCATAAGGCTTCAGGCCGGACATGCCGGTCTGCTGGAAAAGCTGCGCGCGAACTTCGTTCAGCGTACCGATGCCAGAATCGCGGCCGCGGACAATGTTAAGCGTGGCAAGGTCGAGCGGGAGCCCAACCAGGTTGTTACGCAGCGCGCCGGTCACCCATTCATCGATTCCGTAGCCCACCTGCTTGGCCATGCCCAACGAGACTTCACCTGCCGTGGTGTGGTCGAACGCAGTGGGGTTAAGGAAGGCCTGAATGAGCCCCATCGACTTGTCGACGCCATTCGCGATACCGGTCAGCGGGTCGTAGCCTTCAATCTGCACATCGTCGGCCAGCATGGAATGGCCAAAGCGGTAGACCGCATGGGCAAATTCCGCACTGATAGCGGCGTCGATGGTGACGTCGTAGCCCGCAAATGCGTTGATGTTCGGGCTGAGTTTGCGCGCAAATTCGCCGAACACGATGTGCTGGTACTCCATCTCGGTAACCAGCTTGGCCGCCTGGAAGTATTCCTCATCGGTCCACGCCACCGCATCGGCACGCGGCCCGACCGGATTGTTGTTCTCGTCCAGCACTGGGTTGCCATTGGCATCTACGCCAGTGACGAGTTCCTTGATCTGCGCGAGCACACGATTGTGCTCTGCGTGGAAAACTTCGTGAATTGAGGTCAGACCGATGTTTTCATTCGCGCGACCGTCACCCGCGATGATGTGTGCGTCGAGCAGCGCCTTGGCGTTGGCATTGGTCACGTCCCCAGTTGTTGGGCTGAGGGTAGACAGCACGCCGTGGGCCATGTCGTCGAGGAAGGCGTGGCCAATCGTGACCAAGCTCAGGTTGGCGGCGTTGAGTGCCTGTGGTGAGCTGTCCTGCACGAAAACCACGGCACCCGTGGTCTTGTTCAACGCAACGAGGTAGGCACCGCCCTCATCCATGAACGGCGTGCCGTCCGCATTCAAGCGAACCATCGGAATGTCGTTGACGTTGTAGTCGTGGAGTGTAATGCCGATGTTCTGGGCGTTCGCCTTGATGATAGCCCAGGTGGGCATGCCGCCGTCCTGGTTGCTGACCAGCGCGCCGGTGGTCATTCCGTTCGCTGTGTATTCGCGCAGGAACACGGTATGGCTTGGGTCTGAGCCGTAGGCCTGACTCAGGTCGATGAACGGCGAGATGGTGTTGATGCTTTCACCGCTACGAGGTGTCAGCACCAACTTTCCGTCGGTGTCCAAACTGGCCACCACATTCGTGTGGAGGCTCTGCTCGTTGAGGATGGTGACGACGGCATCCAGACTCGTGTCCGGGTCAATCGTGATCAGGCGACCATTCAATACCAAGGTGCCGCCAGCGGAGGAAAGTGCCGTGGGAGTCGTGGTGACGGTTCCGAAGACGTTACCCTCGGTCAGCCCGAGTTCGGCGACAAGGCTGTCAGTACTGCCCACGCCAACATCAACAGAGACGGTGTTAGTACGCGAGGCGACCATGAAATTCGAATGCCCACCCTGCACGTAGAGCGGATCTCCCGGGAGCAGCGGCACGAGCACCATACCGTCCTTACCCTTGTGAACGAGGTCCAGCCCATGATCGAAGAACTGCCCGAAAAGCGTCATGTATCCGCTGTAGGGAAGCGGATTGTCGGCGCCGGTGAGCGGGGAGACGCGACCGCCAGGAGTCGTCGAGGGATCGTCCTGCACCTGCACTTCGGGGAGCGCAGTAGGCTGGAAGATTGTCCCGCCATCTTGATTCGCGACGAGGTTGCTGATCGTGCGTGGCGTCGTATCAACCAGGTTGAGCCCGCGTTGGGCGTAGCTCACCGGGGTCCATGAAATAACGGGACCCTGCTGACCAAATGTGAAACTACCCTGCGCATCAGGCGGCGTTGAATCGACGGTGACACGCGAGAAAAGCTGATCCACCGCACCCCATGTCGGATTCAGGATGTTGTTGCCAACGCCGCGGACATCACGGATGCCGAAGGGATCCAGCACGGTGCCGCCGGGGAGGTTGCGCGGATCGTTGCCTGGGAGAAGCAACTGCGCGCGAATGAAGTCGATATCAGCCTGAGAGATGCGAAGAATCATTGTTATGGCTCCACTGTCTTGCTTGTACGTTTGTACGTTCGTGAACCGCGGGTACGGTTCTTCTGGTGCCCGACATCGCAAGACTTGTGCCCGTTTTAAAAATTACTGGTTTTATCTAGGTATTTCGCGGGTCTGCTCTCAATTCGAAAAGGTTCCGTTGGCGCGATGTAAAGATCGCCGACCAAAGCGTGATGGCGTGCGCATATTTTCTGCGCCTGGATTCAAGTCAGGCGAAGCAAGCGCCTGATAAGCGGCGAGGAGCTTCGAAAAATCAAGGATTTGCATTTATAGCGCTGTAAGAAAATTCGACGATGGAAAGTCAGGCACGGGCGAGTGAATTGTTTATGAAATGTAACGCGACGCGCAAAGTGTGAGCGCATACACACACTCGATGTGATGCGGCTACAGATTGCCGGAAAGGAATAATCAGTCTTCCTCGGTGAGGAAGGAACTGCCGATGTCCGAAGTAAAAAACGCAAGACGCTCCACCGCCAGGAGTCGCGGCACTCACGATTCATAGGGCGAGACATTTCGGCTGAAACATTGCGAATGCCTGCAGCGTTGGTGGGCTGCGAGGGTCTGCAGTGGGATTACGCGATAGTTCTACTGAACACGGGCGGGGGACGCGAGGGCGGGCAAGGAAAAAGCCGAATGCGCGGCCGCGAGGGCCAGCCGCGCTTCTT
>JBIKOF010000239.1:0-4063 GCA_044358205.1 Gammaproteobacteria bacterium
CCAGAATCCAGGGGCAAAGCCAGGCATGATGCGTGACTCACCGGAGAGAACCCGCGCCATTTCCAGCGCGAGCGCCGGAAAAAAACCGTCTTCGAATTGCACCAGCATAGGCACTCGTCGCACCACACCGTCGGGGTCGATGGTCGGATTGAAGTGCCCGCCGGCACCTGCGGCTTCCTGTAACGGCGCGAGGTTGCCACCGAAGCCCTCGGCTTTGGGGGCGATGAAGCGATGCCCGCTCAGTTCGTCGACATCGAAAGCAGCTTCGGGCAGTGCGCCACTCCGAACACCGCCCCTCTCCACTGTCGCACTCCCCTGTCCCCCCTCGAGATTGAAGTAGAACCCGAGGACAGTCGGATGCGCCGCCAGCACCTGCGCGAAGCGCTGGTCAAAGTCGAGGTGCTCGCGCAAGCGGGCCGTGCTGGCGACGAACGTCGCATCGTTCTGTAGCTCGCCCCTGGCCAGTTCATCGAGCAGGGCCAGCCCTTCGTTTCCGTCATTTTCCGCGAACACGACATCAAAACCGACGAGCTTGACGGCATACGCTCCGTGCAAGGTATCGACCAGTTCGGCGAGCCTGTTTCGGGACCAGGGCCATCGCCCCAGCGCGCTCAGGCTGCGTTCGTCGATATCGACGATGACGATCCGGGGATCGACACCTGAGCGCAGATTCAGACGCAGGCGCTGGTCGTAGAGGATCCGCTCCAGCGCGTCCACCAAGGGCAGACGCCACCAGTCGGCGCTGTGTCCGATGAACACAAGCGCCGCGGCCAGAGCAATCAGCAGGGCACGAATGCGGGAGCGCAAGTGGCCCGCAGATAAATTCATGCGGGGGACGCGGGAGGGGCGGCGAGCCTGTCCGCAAGGCTCGCGTGAAGCTGGAACACTTTGTCGAGGTGCGCAAGTTGCAACACACTGCGGACGGCCTCGCTCACCGCGAGCAAGCCGAATTCGAGATGTTTGCGACGCGCGGTCTGATACCCCTCGACCAGACTCGCCACCCCGGAACTGTCGATGTAACTGACGGCGGCAAGGTCCACAAGCGTCGGACGTCGGGCTGCGAGACTCGCCAGAATGGCGTTCCTCACCTCGGCTGAGCAGGAGAGGTCTATCTCGCCCGCAAGCGTAATGATGGAAAAACCGTCAGTTTCATTCACAGTCAGACTCATCACGCATCTCCCAGTCGCTTGCGCAGACGCAAGGTGTTGCCCCGTTCGCCGGCGAGGCTTGCATATTGCCATTCATCGACCGCCGACTGAATGAAGTGTGTACCAAGTCCGCCCGGCCGCACTTCATGGAGTGCCCGCGGCCCGATGCGGCTGGGATCGATTGGCGGGGCGAAGTCGGTGATGAGTATCTCCAGCATTTCCTCATCCCGCCAGAGTTCGAGTTCGAACATCCCGGTGTCCGCGTCACCATAGGCGTGCTGGATGATATTCATGCAGGCTTCATTCACCGCCATGACCAGGGCGTTGCGTTGCGCTTCACCGCACCCGGCGCGGGTCAGCGCATGCCGGGTATGGCGTCGCAGTCCGGCCAGCCGTCGCGCCTCGGCGGGCAGCACCAGACGGGCCAGCACTTCGCCGCGTGGAGGGGGCTCGAGCAGAAGCACCGTGAGATCATCATGGAAGCGCCGTCTCTCGGCGCGCAAGCCATCCACCAGCGCCGTCGCGCGCTCCGCCAGCGGCGCACGTTGGACGATATCGAGATGACGCAGAAGTCCGGGTAAGCCCAACGGCACGCCCGCCGCGTCGCGTGCCTCGGTCAATCCATCGGTATAGAGATAAACAGGACCACGCCCCCAGGGCAGGCGCTGGACCACGGCGCCAAGCTTTGGCAGCACGCCGAGGGGTGGAGCGCTCACCGGCAGATATTCGTACCGCCCCTCGCCCAACCTGAGCAGCGGTGGATGGTGACCCGCATTGGCGTAGACGATTTCCCGCCCCTCCGCGGTGATGAAGCCCGCCACGATGGTGACGAACATGCCGTACGAGGCGGTCTCATAGACCTCCGCATTGACCCGCTCGAGTAGCTCAGCCGGGTCATCGGCCTCGCGTGCAAGACAGCGCAGCAGGCTGATGGTCTTGACCATCAACAACGCAGCTTCCATGCCCTTGCCCGCAACGTCAGCGATACTGAAATAAAGTCGACCGTCTGCGCGCAGTGCATAGTCGTAGAAGTCGCCTGACACACGTCTGGCAGGCAGATTGAGACCACTCAGCGGGAGAGCCGGGTCAGAGGGAGGCAGCAGTCCCACCTGAATGTCGCGCGCCAGCTCGAGTTCTTTGCGTACGCGCTCCTGTTCGATGAGATCCCGAACCATGCGCCCGTTGTGAACCGCAAGCGCAGCTGCCGCTGCCACTGCGCCGGCCAGATGCAGATCGGTTTCCGAAAAAAGCGCATCGTCCCCGCGTTTGTTGATGAGCTCCAGCGCACCAATACGCCGCTCACCCACGCTCAATGGCACGCAGAGCAGGGACCGGGTATTGAACCCCGTCTGAGCGTCCACGCTGGCCGCAAAAGCGTGGTGGGCTCTCGCGTCCTGAACCAACAACGGCTGTCCATTTGCCACCACTGAGCCGACGATGCCTTCGCCCATGGCGAGCCGCAGCCCGGTGATGTCCGCAGGCCCTGCGCAACGGTGGCAGACAATAATTCTCTCGGCTTCGTCCACAAGGAAAATCGAGGCGGCCTCTGCCTCGAGGTGCGCCATCATCTGGTCGATCACCTGGCGCAGGGTTTCATCGACATCGCGGGAAGCAGCGAGGTCGCGTGTGATGTTCGCCAGCAATCTCAGGGCTGCGGCATCGTTCGCAGCGTGCAAGGGATCAGCTCACCAGCTCACGAACGCGTTGAAGGTAAATCTGTTCATCCGGCATCGCGCCGCTCTGCTGGGATTCCCACAGCATTTGGGCCAGCAGTTGCATCACGCCGTGCTCGCGCGCATGCATCTCGGGATAGCGGCTCTGGAGCGCCTGGAATGTTGCGCGGATGCCCGCAGGATGGTCGGCCTGAAGCTGTTCCCGCAAGGCAATATGCAATCCCATGTGCAGGAACGGGTTGTGATTGGGATCCTGCTCAAAGCCATCGAGCGCCTCTCCGGTGACGGCCTCGTGGTATTCCGGGTGGGCGGCAATCACGTCCGCCACCACAGCCTCGAGAGGTTGGAGCGGCGTTCCATCCAGCCGCTTCCGCCAGGCGTTGCGAAAGAACGTGCGTGTTTCCTCTCGGCTCTGCGTGAACATCGAATCTAGTCCTCCTGAGGGGGGTGGGCGAACCAGTCGCACCAGCGCGCGACCGGACAGGACGCGCAGCGCGGCCGCCGGGCGACGCAGATATAACGACCGTGAAGGATGAGCCAATGATGGGCATGTTGGCGGTAACGCGCGGGAATGACCGCCAGCAATCCGTCTTCTACTGCGCGCGGGGTGCGCCCGACCGCCAGGCCAAGGCGATTGGCCACCCGAAAAATGTGCGTGTCGACCGCGAGCGTCGGTTCCCCGAACGCGACATTCAAAACCACGTTGGCGGTCTTGCGGCCTACCCCCGGCAAAGCTTCGAGGGATGCACGATCTCGCGGCACCTCTCCCTCATGGAGCTCGACCAACCTCTGCGCAGCCTCCATGACATGGCGCGCCTTGGCATTGAACAGGCCGATGGTCTTGATGTGTTTACGCAGGCCCGCTTCACCCAGTGCGAGCATCTGGGCGGGGTTCTTGACCTGGCGGAACAGTGCCTCGGTCGCCTTGTTGACACTGACGTCGGTCGCCTGGGCAGAGAGCGTCACCGCAACCACCAGCTGGTAGGGATTTTCATACGCCAACTCAGTCTTGGGATCAGGGTTGGCGGCGGACAGTCGTCGAAAAATCGCAGCCGCACGTCTACCGAGCGCACGCGCTGCATCAGATTTTACGGCCGGAGTGCGCCTCATGGCACTCGACCGGGCTGACCCGCGTCGCCCGTACTCCGCTGAAGCAGGCCGGCGAGCTCTTCGCGCGCCGTCTCCATGTCCAGCCGCGCAAGATCGGGGAAGCCGCTCTGGCGTGGTGCAGGCTTGAGCGTA
>JBIKOF010000241.1:0-4048 GCA_044358205.1 Gammaproteobacteria bacterium
GGTGAAGCTCGCAATCTGCGCCTGCGCAAGCGCACCGGTGCCATCTGCATCGTAGAACAAGGCCCCGGTCGCGACGTTGTAGATAAGGCGGTCATCTGCATCGCCGGCTGCCGCACCACTGCGCAGGCTTGCCGCGTTGATGCCCACCCCCGCCAGAGTGCCGGTAACGCCTAGCGCCGCGAAGATGTCCTCGTCGAGCAAGATCTTGTCGGTGCCGGAGACGAAGTCGAGTACGACGTCCACGTTGCCCGCGCCGGGCGTACTGTCGAATACGAACGCGTCGATGCCCTCACCCCCATTAAGCGTGTCGACGCTGGCGCCGCCTTCCAAACGGTCGCGGCCCACGCCGCCGATGAGACTGTCCACCCCAATCGAGCCCCGAAGCAAGTCGTTCCCGGCCCCGCCAATCAGGGTGTCTGCACCCACGCCTCCATCCAGCCGGTCATTCCCGCCACCCCCAAAAAGCTTGTCGTTGCCAAGCCCCCCGGACAGGGCATTGGCGCCAATATTGCCCGCGAGATAATTGTTCTCGCCGTTGCCGGCGCCATTGATGGCGCTCGTGCCAGAAAGAAAAAGCGCATCCAGCCCAGCAGCTAAGGTGTAGCTGACGGTGGCGACTACCGTGTCGTATCCGCTGGTGGCCGTATCCGCCTCGATAATGACATCGCCACTGTTGTCGATCCCATATTTATCGTCGCCATCTCCACCCACTAGAGTGTCGGCCCCATTGCGACCATCGAGCACATTGGCGAAGGCGTTGCCGGTGAGGGTGTCCGCAAACACAGATCCCGTGAGGTTCTCGATGGACACCAGCGTGTCGCTGCCATCGCCTGTTGCGGTGTTGGTTAGAAGCGAGGCACGTACCAGCGCCAGCGACAGTTCAAAAGACGCAGTGTCACTGCCCTCACGTCCGTCCAGTACATTGTTGCCAGTGTTGCTGACGAGAATATTGTCCAGGCTGTTGCCGGTCGCATTGACGGCTGCAATACCGGTAAGCCTGATGTTCTCCACATTGGCGATGAGGCGCAGGGAGTAGGCGAGCGAGGTCTGAATGGTGTCGACGCCTTCCCCCGCAAGCTCGTAAACGCGGTCGCCTACATCCCGCACAAAGTAGATGTCGTTCCCGTCTCCGCCGTACATCTTGTCGGCACCCGTACCGCCATCTATCTGATCTGCTCCGCCAAAGCCTCGCACCACATCATTGCCGCCTCCCGCGAAGAGCAGGTTGTCTTCTTCGTCGCCCAGCAGGGTTTCGGCCGCGGCGCCACCGCTGCGCATCGAAAAATAATAGTGCCCGTCCAGGCCGGTGTTGCCGGGCGTGAGTTCGAGCGCAAGCATGGCATCCTGAATGCCCGACTGCCCCAACTCGTAGTAATTGATGCCGTCACCTGCGGTGAAGCCAGCACGGGCGACAGTGCCGCCTAATCCACCGGTGCCACCCGAGGACGAGGCCGAGCCTGTCGTCCAATCGATGTTTTCGTAGCGGAACTCGATGTCGAAGTTGCCGCCACCTGTGCCGATGAGGCGCATCTGGAAGGCATTCAGCCGGTTCGTTCCATAGCTGTAGTAGCCCACGTCATCCCAGGTAACGGTAAGTGCGCCGTATCCCGTGGCGTCGAAGTCGTACCACACCAGGTTCGACCCGGTTGAGGTGCCGCCGGCCGTGGGTGTTACAGCTCCTGAACGCGTGTCCACATCGGCAAAGAAGGCAGCAATCATCGGGTTGCTCGTCACCTTCTGCATGGCCCACGGGGTGTAACTGCTAAGCCCCGACGCCCCGAACGTGATGTTGCCGTTGTTGTTGATGGAAAGGCTCGTGTAAGCCAGACCGTAAAAGCGCAGCCCACCGGGGCCGAAGATGGTCTCGAGATTGATCCCGGACTGATAGGAATCGTCGTTGCCGGCGATGAAGTTTTCCCCAAATCCTTTGGCGCCACCGAGCGTATTGATGAGGTTCATGGCATGTTCTCCTTAAAGAAGCCCATGCTCTCTTCAAACATGCGGATCGATGATGACCCGCGTCAGGGAATTGTCTGGAACTTTTGACCGCGTGGCAGGCAACGCCGGGATTTGATTTGCGCGGTGGCTGAGTTGTGGCCAGCACCGCGACGCGCTTGACGCAGCTCAACCCGCCTTGCGCGCGCCGAGCAACCAGGTTTTCACGAGTCCTTTGCCTTTGGCTTCAATCTCGCCGCGCGCTTCGAGCTGAAAATGTGGGGCCAGAATTTTCTGCACCGCTTCGGTTACCTGAATACGCCCCGGCACGCCGGTGGACTCCATGCGACTGGCAAGATTGACCGTATCGCCCCAGAGGTCGTAGATGAACTTGCTACGGCCAATGACGCCGGCGACCACTGGCCCCGTATGCAGGCCAATGCGCACATTCACCTGCATCGCGTGCTGAAGGTTAAAGGTGGCCAGCGCCTCGATCATCTCCAGACCCATGCGCGCCAGGGTCTCGGTGTGCTGGTCACACGCGACAGGAGCCCCGCATACGGCCATGTAGCAGTCGCCGATGGTTTTGATTTTTTCCACACCTAGCCGGACCGCCATAGCATCGAATGCCGTGAACAGTTCGTTCAGCAATTGCACCAGGGCGTCGGGGGACATGCCAGCGGATAGGGCAGTGAAGCCGACGATGTCTGCGAAAAGCACGCTCACCTGTTCGAAATGATCGGCGATGGATGCCTCGCCCTGTTTCAGACGTGCGGCTACGGCAGCTGGCAGTACGTTCAGGAGGAGTCGCTCGTTTTCGCGACGCAACCTGTCCATCGTAAGGTGGGTGTTGACTCTGGCGAGCAGCTCATGGCTGTTGAAGGGTTTGGCCACATAGTCGAGAGCGCCCAGCTCGAAACCCTGCACGATGTCGGTGGCCTCGGTGCGCGCCGTGAGAAAGATCACCGGGATGTCGCGGGTCTCGGGATTGGCCTTCAGGTGTCTGCACGCTTCAAAGCCGTCCATCTCCGGCATCATCACATCGAGCAGGATGAGGTCCGGGCGCACCCTTGCCACGACGTCCAGCGCCTGACGGCCATTAACGGCCACACTTATCTGATAGCCCTGCGCTTTGAGGGTGGCGGTCAGTGTCTGAATATTGGCCGGGGTGTCATCCACCACCAGAATCCGGGCGGGCGTGGACTCAATCATGCGACGGAAATTCCTCTTGCCGCGGCGGCGGCCTGCAACTGTTGCTGTGCGTCGGTGAAAGCGTAGCGACCCAGACTGGATTCGAAATCCGCAAGCGCCTGCGCGTCGAAAAGATTCGCCAACATCGCGCGGTTCACCTCCACAAAATCCTGCGCCGCTGGGTCGAAGTTGGCGAGGTAGCCCAGCAGTTCGGTCACTAGGGGACCAATCTGTCCAGCGGGCAGGGGAGAGGCTGCCGGCGCAGGCGGGGCGGTGGGTTCCGCGTTGGCCAGTAAGGGCATGAGTGCGTCGCGCAGCGCGTGGAGTTGCGCAGCCAGCGTATCGAGCTTCGGGCTGAGCGTGTCTGCCTTCGCGGAGTCAGCGATAGCCCTCTCAACGGCGCCCGCAGCGGTTTGCACCAAGCCGGCCCCCAAGGTGCCGGCGACCCCTTTCACGGTGTGGGCAAGGCGCTCTGCCGTGGCGAGATCCTGAGCCTCGAGTAGCGCTGACAGCTGGGCGGCTGCGTCGCTCTGCGTGGCGATGAATTCCCGCAGCAGCTTCTGATAAAGCGTCTGGTTGCCGGCCACTCGCGCAAGCCCGTCCGCGGTATCAAGGCCAGGGATGCTGCCGGAGAAAAGATCTCCGTGAACCAAAACGGGCGGCGGTGCGGTGTGGTCAAGGGTTCCAGCGGTGGATTTCGGATCAAGCGACGTGCGGAGGTGGCGAGCGATGGTTTCGAACATGGTCTTGGGGTCGACCGGCTTGCTGATGTGGTCGTTCATCCCGAGCGCAAGACACCGTTGACGCTCTTCCACCGTGGCGTGCGCCGTCATTGCCAGAATCGGAAGTTTCGAGAAGCGTGAGTCCGCGCGCAGCTTCGTCACCGCCTGATATCCGTCCATCACGGGCATCTGCATATCCA
>JBIKOF010000242.1:0-4042 GCA_044358205.1 Gammaproteobacteria bacterium
GTACGCCACGCCGGACACACCGCCTGCCGCCCGTGCGCTCACCGATGCCCTGCTGGCGGCGACCGGGCTTGTCCTGTGGGTCGAGGGCGAGGCGGCGCTCGACGCGGTCACGGCGCTGTCGGGCAGCGGACCTGCCTACGTTTTTCTGCTCATCGAATGCCTGGAACGGGCGGGCGCCGAGCTTGGGCTCGCGCCAGAAACAGCGCGGCAACTCGCGCTCGCCACGGCAAGCGGCGCCGCTGAGCTGGCCACACGCGCAACAGTCGATGCCGCCACTCTGCGCGCGCAGGTTACCTCCAAAGGCGGCACCACCGAACGTGCGCTCGAGGTGTTTCGGGAGGGTGGTTTTGCGCCGCTCGTCTCCCGCGCACTCGAGGCTGCCGCGGCCCGCGCGGCCGAACTCAGTCGGGAATTTGGCAAGGCATGATGGGCGGCGGGCCTTTATCCGACGCAGGTCTTTTCCTCGTCAACACCCTGTTCAGCCTGTATATCGGCGCGGTGCTCCTGCGGCTCGTGCTGCAGTGGTCACGGGCCGACTTCTACAACCCCATCTCGCAGGCCATCGTGCGCATCACGAGCCCTGTGCTGCGTCCGCTGCGACGGTTTATCCCCTCCATCGGTCGCTTGGACACCGCAAGTTTTGTACTGATCTTTGCCCTCCAGTGGCTCAATCTGTGGTTGACGGCGCGTCTGTTCGGCGTTGCGCCGGGGATAGCCACGATGACCGTCATGGTGGCGGCGGAACTCATCCGCAAACTCGTCTACCTCTACATGTTCGCCATTTTTGTCCTGGCGCTCGCCAGCTGGATTGCGAATGGGGGGGCGAATCCTGCGCTGCGCCTTCTGGACAGCATTGCCGAGCCCCTGTTGGCTCCTATCCGTCGCTGGCTGCCCAATCTCGGTGGACTCGACCTCTCGCCGCTGGTGGCGCTGGTGCTGCTGCAGCTGGCGCTCAAACTGATCGTCGCCCCTCTGACCGGATTCGGCGTCAGCTTGTGAGGTTGGAGTAATGGCCGAATTTCCGCCGGATTCCGTCGGGCTGGTCAGCCCGCAGCGCGCGCGCTTCTCTACGCCATTGACGCTGGACAGCGGAACGACCCTTGAGCAATGGGAGCTGGTCTACGAAACCTACGGCACGCTCAATGCCGCGCGGGACAATGCCGTGCTCATCTGCCATGCACTCTCGGGCGATCACCATGCGGCGGGCTACCACGCGGATGCACCCAGCAAACCCGGCTGGTGGGACAACTGTATCGGGCCCGGTAAGCCGGTGGATACCAATCGCTTTTTCGTCGTGTGTCCGAACAACCTTGGCGGCTGCGCCGGCTCCACCGGTCCGCTCAGCACCAACCCCGCCACGGGCGAGCCCTACGGTCCGGATTTCCCGCTCGTTACGGTTCGGGACTGGGTGGAGAGTCAGGCGCGGCTTGCCGATCAGCTAGGAATCGAGACCTGGGCGGCCGTGATGGGCGGCAGCCTCGGGGGCATGCAGGCGCTGCAGTGGGCGGTCGATTTTCCCTCCCGCCTGCGTCACGCCGTGGTTATCGCAGCGGCATCCAAGCTTTCCACCCAGAACATAGCCTTCAACGAGGTGGCGCGCCACGCCATCCGGTCGGACTCCGATTTTCATGCAGGCCGTTACTACCAGCACGGCGTGGTGCCGGCACGGGGGCTGATGCTCGCGCGAATGCTGGGGCACATCACCTATCTTTCCGACGATGTGCTCATGGCCAAGTTCGGGCGCGAACTGCGTGACGGAAAGCTCAACTACGGCTACGACATCGAGTTCCAGATCGAGAGCTACCTACGCTATCAGGGCGAATCCTTCGTCAAGCGCTTCGATGCCAATACCTATCTGCTGATGACGAAGTCGCTCGACTATTTCGATCCGGCAGCCCGTTTCAACAATCGACTGGAGGATGCCGTTGCTGGCACGCGGGCGCGTTTCTTCGTCGCTTCGTTCAGCAGTGACTGGCGCTTCTCGCCGGCCCGCTCACGCGAGATCGTCAGCGCCTTGCTGGATGCCAATCTGGACGTAAGCTACGTCGAAATCGAATCCGAGTTGGGCCACGACTCCTTCCTGCTGGACATCCCGCTGTATCACGCGGCACTCAAGACCTACTTCCAGCGCATCACCTGTGCCGGAGACACCCCGTGAGCGCTCTTCGTAGCGAGCAGCGCACCATCGCGAGCTGGATCAGCCATGGCAGCCGAGTCCTCGATCTGGGTTGCGGCGACGGCTCACTCCTGGACTTCCTGCAACGCGAACGCGGCGTCAGCGGCTACGGTATCGAGATTGCACCGGAAAACATCCTGCGCTGCCTCGAGACTGGCGTGAATGTGATCCAGTCGGATCTCGATCGCGGTCTGTCCGACTTCAAGTCGGGCTCGTTTGATTACGTGGTGATGACCGAGACCCTGCAGGCCATGCGCTATCCGAACCTCGTGCTGCGCGAGATGTTGCGCGTGGGGCGGGAAATCATCGTGACTTTCCCCAATTTCGGGCACTGGCGCTGCCGGCTGCAAATCGCGCTCGGACGAATGCCTGTTACCGAACATCTGCCAAACACCTGGTACAACACCCCCAACATCCACATGTGCACCCTGCGCGATTTCGAAGCGCTGTGCGCGGGGGAAGGTATCGACATCCTCGAGCGGCGGACGGTAGATACCCACCATCGCGAAACGCTGGGCAGCCGGCTGCTGCCCAATCTTATGGCCGAGGTGGCGCTTTACCGCTGTCGGGCTCGGCCCACACGCTGAGGCTCCGGGAGTGCGCTGAGCGGATCGGTTGGCATGCTGCCAGCGGCCGAGATTTCGCCCAGCGTTCCCCGGTAATCGATGATGAGCGGTGCGTGATCCGAGAACCGCTC
Organism: Gammaproteobacteria bacterium; assembly: GCA_044358205.1. GTDB lineage: Bacteria > Pseudomonadota > Gammaproteobacteria > CAIKBL01. The sequence goes on from JBIKOF010000242.1 coordinate 2,874, forward strand.
ATCCTTGTAGATGGAAGCAGTCGTCACACGGGAAGCGAGTCCCGGCGTGATGATCTGGTAATCGATGCGCCAGCCGACATTCTTGGCCCAAGCCTGGCCACGATTCGACCACCAGGTGTACTGATCGGGTTCGGGATTGACCACCCTGAAGGCATCGACAAAACCTACCCCGTCAAACAATTCATCCAGCCAGGCGCGTTCCTCGGGCAGGAAACCTGAGTTTTTCTGGTTGCTGCGCCAGTTGCGCAGATCGATGGGTTTATGGGCGATGTTCCAATCACCGCAGAGAATGTATTCGCGGCCATCGCTGCGCTGCGCGCGCAGCGATGGCATGTAGCGCGCGAGAAAATCAAATTTTGCCAGCTGCCGCGCCTCGCTGGAGGAGCCTGAGGGTAAGTAGAGCGAAGCGATGCTGAGCCGCCCGAAATCCAGCTGCAGGTACCGACCCTCTCGATCGAAATCCTCCCAGCCTAGTCCGCAGTGCACCGCGTCGGGCGCGTGACGGCTGAACACAGCCACACCGCTGTAACCCGGTTTGACCGCATCGACGAACCACGTGTGCCAGCCCGGTGGCTCGCGCAGGGCAGGCTCCAACTGCGGTGCCTGAGCCTTGGTCTCCTGCAGGCAAATGAGGTCGATCTGCTGGTTTTCCAGCCAGTCGTAGAAACCCTTGCGATGGGCAGACCGGATACCGTTGCAGTTGAGGGTGGCGATGCGCATACCGCGGGAAACTCCATCGAAAGGATTCGGCGCGGTTATGATATCCGCCTTCGCGCATGGCGCGGGGCCGCGCGCAGCTGTTTTCGTTCATCCCCATGGGAAAGGTTTCATGCAGGCATACCAGAAAGCGTTCATCGAATTCGCGCTTGCGCGGAAAGCCCTTAAGTTCGGCAGCTTCACCCTGAAATCCGGGCGGCAGAGCCCTTATTTCTTCAACACGGGGGTGTTCGACAGCGGACGGGCGCTGGCACGTCTGGGTGAGTATTACGCAGCAGCCCTGGTCTCGCGGGCACCGGCATTCGACATGCTGTTCGGGCCCGCCTACAAGGGGATCCCGCTCGGTGCCGCCGTATCCATCGCGCTCGCTGCCCACCACGATCGCGATGTGCCATTCTGCTTCAATCGCAAGGAAGCCAAGGACCACGGCGAGGGCGGCATGACACTAGGCA
>JBIKOF010000243.1:0-4040 GCA_044358205.1 Gammaproteobacteria bacterium
TCGGACGGTGGAAGCCATCAATGCGCTGGAGGCGGGTATCCGTGAACTGAGCGACGAGGCGCTCAGTGCCAAGACTGCGGAATTCAAATCCCGTCTCGCTGAGGGCGCAACCCTCGATAGCCTCTTGCCGGAAGCGTTTGCCGTGGTGCGCGAAGCCGGGCGTCGAGTCCTGAATATGCGGCATTTTGATGTCCAGCTCATCGGGGGCATGGTGCTGCACGAGGGTCGCATCGCGGAGATGCGCACCGGCGAGGGCAAGACCCTGGTGGCAACCCTGCCAGCCTATCTCAACGCGCTGGTCGGTCGCGGGGTGCACGTGGTTACGGTTAACGATTACCTCGCCCGTCGTGATGCCGAATGGATTGGCAAGATTCACCGGTTCCTTGGCTTGTCTGTTGGCGTCGTGCTCTCGGGCATGGGCCCCGAGGAACGGCGCGCTGCCTACACCTCGGATATCACCTACGGTACCAACAACGAATTCGGTTTCGATTATCTGCGCGACAACATGGCGTTTTCGAAAGACCAGCGTGTCCAGCGCGATCTGTTCTACGCCATCGTCGACGAAGTCGACTCCATCCTCATCGATGAAGCGCGCACCCCGTTGATCATTTCGGGACCCACTGACGATCGCAGTGAGCTCTATGTGAAAGTCAACGCACTCATCCCTTTCCTCGACCGACAGAAGGAAGAGGAAGGTGAAGGCGATTACTGGGTGGACGAGAAGGCCCGTCAGGTTCATCTCTCAGAAGTCGGCCACGAAAAAATTGAGCGACTGCTCGGCGAGCACGGCATGCTGAACGAGGGCGACAGCCTCTATTCGGTCCACAACATCGCCCTGATGCACCATGCCAACGCAGCGCTGCGCGCGCATGCGCTGTTCCAGCGTGACGTGGACTATGTGGTGAAGGATCGGCAAATCGTCATCGTGGACGAATTTACCGGCCGCACCATGCCGGGTCGGCGCTGGTCCGAGGGACTGCATCAGGCCGTCGAGGCCAAGGAGGGCGTCCCCATCCAAACGGAAAACCAGACGCTTGCCTCCATCACCTATCAGAACTATTTCAGGCTGTTCGAAAAGCTGTCCGGCATGACAGGCACTGCCGACACCGAGGCTTACGAATTCCAGCAAATCTACGGACTCGAAGTGGTGGTCATTCCCACCCATAAACCGATGGTCCGCAAGGATATGGGAGATGTGGTTTTCCTGACGACGCGCGAGAAGTTCGACGCTATCGTCGAAGACATCAAGGACTGTCTCACCCGGGAACAACCGGTGTTGGTAGGGACGGCCTCCATCGAAACCTCCGAGTTCCTGTCCCGTCTGCTCGACAAAGCCGGCATCCGACACCAGGTGTTGAATGCGAAGTTCCACGAGAAAGAAGCCCACATCATTGCGCAGGCCGGGCGACCGGGCACCGTGACCGTGGCCACCAACATGGCGGGCCGAGGGACGGACATCGTGCTCGGTGGAAGCCTCGAGTCCGAGCTGGCAGCAGCCGGTCCCGAACTCGCACAGGCGCAGCACGCGGAAATCGTTGCTGGATGGCAGAAACGCCACGACGAGGTTCTGACCGCCGGTGGTCTGCACATCATCGGTACCGAGCGGCATGAATCGCGCCGCATCGACAACCAGCTCCGCGGGCGCGCCGGGCGTCAGGGCGATCCGGGCTCCAGCCGTTTCTACCTGTCGCTGGAAGACAACCTCATGCGCATTTTCGCCTCCGAGCGCGTGGCTGGGCTCATGCAGAAAATGGGCATGCAGGAAGGGGAGGCCATCGAGCACCCGTGGGTGACACGCGCCATCGAGAATGCCCAGCGAAAAGTCGAAGGCCGCAACTTCGATATCCGCAAGCAGTTGCTCGAGTTCGACAATGTCGCCAACGATCAGCGCAAACACGTCTACGAGCAACGCCGGGAGCTGATGGAGGCGGATGATATTTCAGAAAACATCCGCGGCATTCGTCATGACGTTTTGAATGAAGCCATCGATCGGTATATCGCGCCGCAAAGTTTCCATGAAAGCTGGAATATCGAGGGGCTACAGGCCACGCTGAGGGATGATTTCGGGCTGGATGTCCCGCTCACCCAATGGATGGAGCAGAAAGATGACCTGACGGAGGAGGCGATCCGTCAGCGTGTGCTGACCGCAATGGAAGAAGCCTACGCCCGCAAGGAAACTCAGGTCGGACCTGAGGTGATGCGCCAGTTCGAGCGAGCCGTGATGCTGCAGGTACTGGACGGCCACTGGAAGGAACATCTGGCCGCCATGGATCAGCTGCGGCAGGGTATCCATCTGCGCGGCTACGCGCAGAAAGATCCCAAGCAGGAGTACAAGCGCGAATCCTTCGAAATGTTCGAACGCATGCTTCAAGGGCTCCTGCGTGAAGTGGTGGCCATCCTCTCGCGGGTGGAAGTGCGGGCGCAGGAAGATGTTGATGCGCTCGAAGCGGAGCGTCGCCGTGAGGCCGATGTCCGCCAGCAGGAAATCCATGAGTCCGCGAGTGCGCTGGCAGAGTCCGCGCCACCGCAGCCGGAGCCACCCCGTGGCCCACCGCCCGTGGTGCGGGTGGGTGAGAAGGTGGGTCGCAATGATCCCTGCCCGTGTGGCTCGGGGCGCAAATACAAGCAGTGCCACGGTGCAATCCGATAAGTGAATGCCGAGTGAAGCCCGCGGGCTGAGCTCCCAGGAGAATGCAGGTGAAAGACCACTTCGAAATCACCGAGCAGGCACTGGCCGTGCCCGGAATCCGGCTGGCGACCGCGTCGGCAGGTGTGCGCAAAGCGGGCAAGATCGACCTTTGTCTCATCGAGATAGCGCCAGGCGGGCGAGCTGCGGGGGTTTTCACTCGCAACGTCTTTTGCGCGGCGCCGGTCACGATCGCCCGGCGACATCTGGATTCTCTTCCGCCGCGGTTACTCGTCATCAATTCGGGTAACGCCAATGCGGGCACGGGTGAGCGCGGTTTCGAGGATGCATTGGCAGTGTGTCAGGCGGCGGCCGGGTTACTCGAGTGTCCGACCGAGGCAGTGCTGCCGTTCTCCACCGGCGTCATCGGCCAGCGCTTGCCCGCAGAGCGCATCACCGCGGCATTGCCCGGCGCGGTGGCAAGCCTCAAGGAAGAAGACTGGCCCGCTGCTGCCGGGGCCATCATGACCACGGATACCTTTCCGAAATGCGTCAGCGCGCGCCTGCTACTGTCCGGCCGCGAGTACCGAATCACCGGCATCGCAAAAGGGGCCGGGATGATCAAGCCGAACATGGCGACCATGCTCGCGTTCATCGCCACCGATCTTCCGCTGGCGCAAGGTCCCCTCGATACGCTGCTTGGCAAACTCGCCGACCGCTCTTTCAATCGCATCACCATCGATGGGGATACCTCGACCAACGACAGCTGTGTCCTGCTGGCGACGGGTGATCTTTCCGCGCCGCTGGCCGGGCCCGCTGCGGAAGCTTTGGCCGGGGAGGCTCTGGAGGCTGTCTTCAAGGCGCTGGCGCGCGCCATCGTTCGTGACGGGGAGGGGGCCACCAAACTCGTCACGGTCGCAGTCTCAGGCGGAATTTCTGAGGCGGAATGTCTGAAGGCAGCCTATGCCGTGGCTGAGTCGCCGTTGGTGAAGACCGCGCTTTTCGCGAGCGATCCCAACTGGGGGCGCATTCTGGCGGCCGTCGGTCGCTCCGGGGTTGAGGGCTTGCGCATGGACAGCATCGGCATCTCGCTCGATGACTGTCCGATCATCCGGGGCGGAGAGCCGGTTCCTGAATACGAAGAGGCGGTGGCCGCGCGCATCATGGCCGGCAAGGAATTCACCATCGCGGTGACTTTGGGCGATGGGCCCGCCGAGGTTGAAGTGCTCACCTGCGACTTCAGCTACGACTACGTCCGTATCAACGCCGAATACCGCAGTTGAGGTGTTAGGGACGCCTCTGGAGGTCGCGGCCGCCGTTATCCGCCGCGACGATGATGCGGTCCTCATCGCCTTGCGGCGACCGGACCAGCATCAGGGCGGCCTGTGGGAGTTTCCGGGTGGCAAGCTCCGCG
>JBIKOF010000244.1:0-4038 GCA_044358205.1 Gammaproteobacteria bacterium
GTCGGACTTCAAGTCGAACGAATACGCCAACTTGGTCGGAGGCCAACGCTACGAGCCGCACGAGGAAAACCCGATGCTTGGGTTCCGAGGGGCGTCACGTTACATCGCCGACAGTTTCCGTCCCTGTTTTGCGATGGAGTGCGAGGCCTTGAAGCGGGTGCGGGACGATATGGGTCTCACCAATGTCGAGGTCATGGTGCCGTTTGTCCGCACGCCAGATGAGGCGCGACAGGTTGTGGAACTGCTCGAGGCCCATGGCTTGAAGCGTGGGGAAAATGGTCTTCGCATCATCATGATGTGTGAGTTGCCATCCAATGCCCTGCTGGCGGAGGCATTCCTGCCGTATTTCGATGGATTTTCGATTGGCTCGAACGATCTCACGCAGCTTACGCTGGGGTTGGATCGCGATTCGGGGCTGGTGGCGCATCTTTTCGACGAGCGCAATGAGGCGGTCAAAGCACTGATGGCTCGGGCAATCAGCGCATGTCGGGCCGCAGGAAAATACGTCGGGATCTGCGGACAGGGCCCGTCCGACCACGAGGATTTGGCGGCGTGGCTTCTGGAGCAGGGAATCGAAAGTATTTCGTTGAATCCTGACACCGTCGTTGAGACTTGGATCAGCCTCGCCGGCGGCAAGGCCTGAGGCTCGGCGTCTGGGGCGCGGCGCCCCTTTTGCGAGGGGTCAGGGGGCTGTGCCCATCCGCATTGACAGATCTACGGCGCGTACGTGTTTGGTCAGCGCACCGGAAGAAATGTAATCAACGCCGGTAGCCGCAACTTCACGCAGGTCTTCTAGACTGAAGCCACCCGACGCCTCCAGCGGGAGTCTGCCCGCTGCCAGACGGACGGCTTCAGTCATGGTCTCCAGCTCAAAGTTGTCGAGGAGGAGCATGTCGGCGCCCGCGCCAATCGCATCCTCGATCTGGTGCAGATGTTCGACTTCGACTTCGATGGGGACCTTGACTCCAGCCTGTCGCAAGCTGCGGATCGCGGCCCCCACGCCGCCGGCAGCGCTGATGTGGTTTTCCTTGATGAGCACCCCGTCATACAGCCCCGCCCGATGATTGAAACCCCCACCACAACGCACTGCGTATTTCTGCGCGCGGCGCAGGCCCGGGATGGTTTTTCGCGTGTCCAGCAGACGGGTTCCAGTGCCTGCAAGCTCGGCGACATAACGTGCAGTGAGGGTGGCGGTACCTGAAAGGGTCTGCAGGAAGTTCAGCGCTGCGCGCTCACCACTCACCAGCGCGCGCGCGCGGCCCTCGAGGCGGCAGATGACTTGTCCGGCAGAAAGACGCGCGCCGTCGTCCGCCTCCCAACGCAGTTCGATACCGGGGTCGACGGCTCTGTAGACGGCATCGAACCAAGCGGTGCCGCAAAGGACGCAATCCTCCCGCACTAGAATCCGTGCTTCGCCGATGAGATCAGCCGGGACGAGAAGCGCCGTGAGATCCCCACTCCCGAGATCCTCGGACAGTGCCATCGCCACAGTGCGGTCAAGGTCCGCGAAGTAGTCGATGCGGGTTGATCCTCTGTCGAAACGAGTCGTGGTCATGGTCGAACTGCACTCCTGCTTGGTCCTGGCCTATCGGGACCGCGATAATCCGGGCAGGAACTATAGCTCAGGTCTCGAAGCGCCATGAAAGACTTCCCGGATGGTTGGTGGACAGAGGCGGTGCGCCGGGCATCCCCGCACTTCGACGCCAGAGCCCCTGGTTCTGCAGTGGACCTTTTGGTGATCCACGCGATCAGTTTGCCCCCTCTGGAATTTGGAGGTCCGTTTGTCGATAGGCTCTTCCTTGGCACGCTGCGGGAAGAGAGCCATCCCGAACTTCAGGGCCTGGGGGAATTGCGCGTTTCCGCGCACTTCTTTATCCGCCGGACTGGAGAGACCTTGCAATATGTGGACGTGGGGGCGCGAGCCTGGCATGCGGGCATATCGACGTTCGGGGGCGAGGAGGGCTGCAACCATCGTTCGCTCGGGCTTGAGCTCGAGGGGGCCGACAACCACGGTTTTTCAGGTGCTCAATACGATGCTTTGGTGCATCTCTCGTGTGCGTTAATGGACGCCTTTCCCGCGCTATCCGTGGGAAGAATCGTCGGTCACGCCGATATTGCACCGGGGCGGAAAACTGACCCTGGTCCTCACTTCGACTGGATTCGTTTCCGGGCAGCGCTGATTGCCGCACTGACGCGCGATACTGAACCGTAGCAGCAGGAGAGGACTCAGGACCAGCCGCGAATCAGCTCAGCGGCCGATATCAAATCGCCCGAAACTCCGTCGTGCACATACACGAGATCGCCCGCGTACCAATCCCCGAGTACCACGCGCTCTACGGTGTATCCGGCGCTTCCCTCGGTGTGGATTCCCGGGCGATGGGTATGGCCATGGATGAGTCGTCGGGCACCGGCCGCCGACATCACCCGCACGACCTCGTCTGGATCGACGTCCATGATGAAATCATCTTTGTCCGACATGGATTTCTGGGTGTCTGCACGGGTCGATGTGGCAATTTTCCTGCGCTCATCCAGCGACAAAGCGAGAAAACTCGCCTGCCTCTCGGGTGCCCGCACGAAGGCGCGGAACTGCTGGTACTGGACGTCCCTGATGCACAGCAGGTCGCCGTGGGTCAGCAGGGTTGGGATTCCGCCAAGCTCAATGAGCTTGAAATCGGGTAACAAGTCGACACCGGTCTCGTTCGCGAAGCCCGCCTGCATCAGGAAATCCCGGTTACCGGTCATGACGTCGCAGCCGACCCCTTCATGGGTGAGCGCGCGGAGGCTGGCGACGAGTTGACGGTGGATCGGGTCGTCGTCATCGTCCCCCATCCAGAATTCGACAAGGTCCCCGAGCAGGTAGACCTTGTCGATGCGACCGGGCGCTTTCTCCATCAGGGCCCGGAATATTTCCATCGCGCCGGGGCGACTCGCTGCCAGATGAAGATCGGAAGCGAACAACACGCGCATTTTCGTTGCCTCGCCCCGCAAACGGCTGATCAGAGAGCAGTCGCTTCGATGATCGTCACCGCTTCCTGCGGAACATCTTGCATTTGGCTGCGGCGCGTCGTTGGGCTGGTCTTGATGGCGTTAACAACATCCATGCCGGACGTAACCTTTCCGAAGACGCAATAACCCCAGCCGTCTGCTGACTTGGCCCGGTGATTGAGAAACAGGTTGTCCGAAACGTTGATGAAGAATTGTGCGGTGGCGGAGTGCGGATCGTTCGTGCGCGCCATTGCGATGGTTCCGGTGAGGTTTGAGAGACCGTTGTCTGCTTCGTTTTGCACCGGTGCGCGAGTTGTCTTCTGCGCCATGTCCTCCGTCAACCCGCCCCCCTGAATCATGAAATTGTCGATTACGCGGTGAAAAATCGTTCCGGCGTAAAATCCATCGCTGACATACTGCAGGAAGTTGGCCACTGTAGCGGGCGCCTTGGCAGCGTCGAGTTCAAGGGTAATTTCGCCTTTGGAGGTGGAAAGTTTCACCTTATGAAGTGACATGGAAGCCTCTCGCTATCGCTGGAATGGCCCGCGATGGTGCGCCATGCGAACCATGGGCGCAACCCAAAAGCGCTGGCGGGCGCGCTGCTTTGTTTGACCGTGTCTGGCGCGCTGCGTATGATCGCCAGCCTTTCGTCGGGGTTGCCCCGGAAGGTCGGTGCGGGGCATAGCGCAGTCTGGTAGCGCACCTGCTTTGGGAGCAGGGGGTCGGGGGTTCGAATCCCTCTGCCCCGACCAAATCGAAGCCTTCGACGAGGGATGTTCTGGAACCCGGTCCCAAGGTTTGAGAAAGCGCCTGTAGCTCATCTGGATAGAGCATCGGCCTTCTAAGCCGAGGGTAGCAGGTTCGAGTCCTGCCAGGCGCGCCATTTCCGGGGCCTGGTCTGGGAGTGAGGAACGACGAGCGAGCCTTTGTTCGCTCCGGGTGCGGTACAACGATGGCGGGCGTAGCTCAGTCGGTAGAGCACTGGTTTGTGGCACCAGGTGTCGTGGGTTCGATCCCCATCGCTCGCCCCATTTTTGACATCGTATCGAGAAG
>JBIKOF010000245.1:0-4026 GCA_044358205.1 Gammaproteobacteria bacterium
CTGGTCGTAGCGCTTGCCCAGTTGCCAGGCAATCTGGGCACGCGCGAGTTCCAGACCCAGATAGAAGGCATGTCCGCCATCGGTCTCCACGCCAAGACGCGGGAACAGATCGTAGGGATCTGCCGCGACGTGATGACCATCGCGGTTGTAGATGTGGATGCCATCGGCAGCCACCTGAATGCGATAGTTCGGGTCCTTGATCTCACGCGCAACGTCGGCAATTTCTTCTGCCGTGTAGGCGAAAGGCTTGCGATCGTGCAACGCCAGCAGACCTTCATCGATATGTCGCGGGGGCATGCCATCCTCTCGCGCGGCGTAGAGCACGCGCCGTGCAAGGGCGAGTTCGCGCACCACGCTGCGGCAATGGCCACTGACTTCGGTGGTAAGCACCGCACCAATGCGCAACTCCGAAACAATCCCCATGAGTAGCGTGTTCAACCCCAGCGTGTCGGCGTGGGTGAGCTCACTCAGGTTGCCAAGCCCCATCAGCATCGGAATGTCGGGGAAGCGTGCACGCAGGGCGTGATAGCGCACCACCGAGCTGGTGAAGCCGTGGTGGATGGGATCCAGGATGGGATCTGCGAAGAACGGCCGGCCCCGGGGCAGGAAGGCCTCCACGGTGCGCGCGATGTCTTCCAATGAATGCGGGTTACGTCCAATAAGGATGGGCGTGACGGGATACTCATCGGCTATCCACAGGGTGTCCTGGTGCAGGCTGAACACGTAATCCGCACCGGCACGGGCGCCGGCCACCAAATCGGTGGTGTCGAGCGAGTCGACGCTGACCTTGAAGCCCTCTTCCTTGAGCACCTTGATGCAGTCCCCAAGGTGTGGGAAGGCGACATCGGGTATGCACCCCACATCGATAACGTCCGCGCCGTCGGCACGGTACCGTCGCGCGCGCTCCACCACTGCCGCGGGCGCTAGATGGGGCGCATCGACTATCTCGCCGAAAATTAGACAGTCGTGCTGACTCAGGTCGCGTGCCCGGGCCTGTCGCCCGAAATAAGCCGGCATGTCCTTCAGCTCCTCCGGCCCACGCTGGACAGGAATGCCCAGCTGCTGTGCAAGCGGACCCAGCTCGCCACGGCAGCGGCCGGGAATGATGAGCCGGGTGGCCTGGCCAAGGTCGCCCACGCGGCGCGCGATCATGTCGGTGGTGAGCAAGGCTGCAACTGGCACCCCCAGAACGCGGACTTCCCAGGTGAACTCGCAGGGCTCCAGCGTCGCGAGCACACGCGCGAGGCTGCGCTCGGCAAGACGGCCGGTGACAAAAATAAGGTGTTCGCCGGGAGCGGGATTATTCATGCGATGGCGGGCTTGGAACGCACTGCGTGGGGCGTCGCCCCATGGTACGTTGAAGGCTGGTCTTCTCCCACCCCGGTGAATGTTAAATGCCCGAGCTTTATCCCCCTCTGGAACCCCATGCCCAGGGCCATCTGGCGGTGGATGCCCCGCACCGAATCTATTGGGAAGAAAGCGGCAATCCGCAGGGATTGCCGGTGGTTTTTATTCATGGGGGGCCCGGCGGCGGCACGCACCCGCGCATGCGCCGCTTTTTCGACCCCGCGGTGTATCGCATTGTGCTGTTCGACCAGCGGGGATGCGGACGCTCCACGCCCCATGCCTGTCTTGAAGGCAATACCACCTGGGACCTCGTCGCCGACATGGAGCGCTTGCGGGAACACCTCGGCATCGCGCGTTGGGTGCTATTTGGCGGGTCGTGGGGTTCCACCCTGGCGCTGGCGTATGCGCAAACCCATCCCACATGCGTGAAGGCGCTGGTGCTAAGGGGCATCTTTACCCTCCGACAGCGCGAGTTGCAGTGGTTCTATCAGGATGGGGCGAGCTTCCTGTTTCCCGATGCCTTCGAGGAGTATGTGGCGGTGATCCCGCCTGCCGAGCGGGGCGATCTCATCAGCGCCTATTATCGACGCCTGACGGGCGACGATCCGGTGGAGCAACTGAGGGCGGCACGCGCCTGGAGCATCTGGGAGGCGAAGACCAGTCATCTGCTGCCGGAAGAAACCCAGATTACCGCCTTCGGCGAGAATACGTTCGCGCTCGCCTTTGCGCGCATCGAAGCGCATTACTTCGTCAACCGCGGATTTTTCACCACCGATGATGCATTGCTGGCGGGCGTGGACCGTATCAGGCATTTGCCCTGTGTAATCGTGCAGGGGCGCTACGATGTGGTGTGTCCCATGGAGACCGCCTGGGCGCTGCACCGACGCTGGCCAGGTTCGAAACTGGTGGTGGTACCCGATGCCGGCCACGCCGCCTTCGAACCGGGCATCGCCGCCGCGCTGCTGGAGGCCACCGATGGCTTCCGGTCGTAAGCCCTAGCCGAGCCCCTGACCCAAGTCAATCAGAGAGAGGGAAACCTGCGTGAAAGAACGCGAAAAAGCGGATTTTCCCGGTGCGGTCGTTGACGCACTGCTCCTCGAAAGTGCACAGTTCCGGCGGCTGTACGACAGGTACCTGACGCTGCTGACGAAACTCAGTGGCGCTCACCAAGGCCTCGTCGTCATGGATGCTGACCAGCACATCCGCCTGGAAACCCAGGTGGCGAAACTGGCCCGTCAGGTCTCCGGGATGCTCCTCGGATACCGGGGGCATCATGCCCGCAGCAGCACACCACCACCACAATAACAACGAGCATTAATGCAACGCCCGCGCCGGCTGGGTCCCCTTCCCCGCCGGCGTATTTTTTTAGAGGCGGCAACGCATGTCCGATTTTCTAAAAATCAGCTTTCGTGAAGGCGTGCTCGAGGTCCTGATCGACCGACCGGCCCAGCGCAACGCACTCAGCCAAGCCGTGCTCGGCGCACTCAAGGCGTGCTTCGACGCCTATGCCCAAGAACCGACACTCCTGCTTGCCACGCTCCGCGGGGCTGGCGAACGCTGCTTCGCCGCTGGCGGCGACCTGAAGGAATTCGACTCACTGCGCGGTCGCGCCGACACCATCGCGATGGGGCGGCATTCCCTGACCGCGCTGGATGCCATCCGCCAGTTTCCGGTTCCCGTGGTCGCGCTGCTCAATGGTGATGCCATCGGCGGAGGCGCAGAGCTTGCCGTTGCCTGCGACATGCGGGTGCTGGCGGCCCATAGCCGAATCGCCTTCGTGCAGGGGTCGATGGGCATTTCTCCAGCATGGGGTGGGGGCGCAGATCTGGTGCGGCTGGTGGGGCCCGCGCGTGCCCTGCGCCTGCTCACACGCGCGGAATTTATCGAGGGCTCGCTCGCCTTCGAACTGGGACTCGCCGACGCTGTGTGTCCCGAGGGCACCGCGTTCGCCGACTTCATCACCGACTTTCTGCGCCCAATGCGAACGCGAAAACCGCAGGTGATGCGTGCCTTCAAGGCTATCGCCCGTGCGGGACGTGCAGGCCCCGAGCACGCGGCCGCACGCGAACTTGAAGCCGCACATCTGGTAGAGACCTGGCTGCACCCGGACCACTGGGCGGCGCACGACGCAACGCTTGCGCGCATCTCGGGGCGCGGCGAACAACAGTCATGAAGCTGCAACAGCTGCGCTACATCTGGGAGGTCGCACGTAACAACCTGAATGTGTCTTCGACTGCGGATCGCCTGCATACCTCTCAGCCCGGGGTGAGCAAGCAGATCCGGCTGCTGGAAGACGAACTGGGGGTGCAGATCTTCCTGCGCTCCGGCAAGCAATTCACCGAGGTGACGCTGGCGGGCCAGCAAATCATCGCGCTGGCTGGCCGCATCATGGGCGAAGTGGACAACATCAAGCGCATCTCCCAGGAACATACCGACCAGCGCCGCGGCAGCATTTCCATTGCCACCACCCACACCCAGGCCCGCTACGTGCTGCCGGCGGTCATTCGCCGCTTTATCGAAAAATATCCGGAAGTGGCACTGCACATGCACCAGGGCTCGCCCGTGCAGATTGCAGAACTGGCGGCAACCCATGCGGTGGACTTTGCCATTGCCACCGAGGCCATGGAGCTGTTCCATGGCTTGGTGATGCTGCCGTGTTATCGCTGGAACCGCAGTGTG
>JBIKOF010000082.1:0-7006 GCA_044358205.1 Gammaproteobacteria bacterium
TCAGACCCATAGTCGTGGAAGGCGGCGGTTACCGAACAGCAGGTTCACGAGGGCGCGGGTGCCGTTGATGGCCGTGAACATGGACGTGGCGATCCCAAGTGAGAGGGAGACCGCAAAGCCTTTCACCGGGCCCGAGCCGAAGCTGAAGAGCACGATGGCGGCGATGAGGGTGGTGAGATTGGAGTCCAGAATGGTTCCGAAGGCGCGATCGTAGCCGGCATGGATAGCGGCCTGAGGCGACTTGCCAAGACGCAACTCTTCGCGGATGCGCTCGTTGATGAGCACGTTGGCATCGACCGCCATCCCCACCGTCAACAGGATTCCTGCGATGCCGGGGAGAGTCAGCGTGGCCTGCAGCATCGACATCAGCGCAACCAGCAGCACCACGTTGGCCACCAGTGCAAGGTTGGCGATCATGCCGAAGGCCTTGTAGTAAACCGCCATGAATATCACGACTGCGATGAAGCCGACGACGCAGGCTTGCCAGCCCCGGTCGATGTTTTCCTGACCGAGACTCGGGCCCACCGTGCGCTCCTCGACGATTTCCATGGGCGCGGCGAGCGCGCCAGCGCGCAACAGCAACGCGAGGGTCCGCGCCTCGTCAGGATTGTCGAGGCCGGTGATCTGGAAGCGCTTGTTTAGCTCATCGCGGATGGTGGCGACGTTGATCACCTCCGATACCGGCTTGCCCTGCTGTTGCTCGATGAACACCACTGCCATGGGCTTACCGATTTCCTCGCGAGTCGCCCGACTGAAGCGGCGCGCACCCTTGCCATCGAGCGTGATGAAGACCGCCGGCGTCCCGGACTGGGTTTCCACGCCCGATGAGGCATCGATAATGGATTCACCGGTCAGCATGACCCGTTTCTCGAGAAGAATGGGCCCGCCCTCACGGCGCTCGAAAAGCTTCGAGCCCAGAGGCACCTTGCCGGCGACCGCGGCATCGAGGTCTCCGGTGGTGTCGACCATCCGGAACTCCAGTGTCGCGGTGGCGCCCAGCAGTTTCTTGGCTTCGGCGGTGTCTTCCACCCCGGGAAGCTGGACGACGATACGGGAATCCCCCTGCTGCTGAATAACGGGCTCGGCCACCCCGAACGCGTTGATGCGGTTGCGCAGCGTGGTGAGATTCTGCCGAATGGCGGTCTTGCGGGTCTCGGTGATAAAGGCCGGACGAGGGGTCAACCGCAGGCTGTGCGCCGGGTCGGTCTGTTCCTCGAGCAGCAGATCGGGGAAATCCTGTTCCACCAGTGCACGACCGGCGGCCAGTGCCTCTGCATTGAGGAACCGCACCTGGACGCCGCCGCCGCTGGCACGTGCGACGGTTCGGAAACGGATTTTTTCGTCTCGGAAAGAAGTGCGCAGCTCGGCGATCAGACGATCATCGAGTTGGCGTTGCACCGCCGAGGTATCGACCTGCAGCAGGAAATGCACGCCGCCGCGCAGATCCAGCCCCATGTACATCGGCTTTGCGCCAAGTTCCCGCAGCCAGCCGGGAGTCGCCGACGCCAGGTTCAGGGCAACCAGATAGTCCTTGTCGGCAAGCGTTGCCTTGACCACCGGCTGGGCCGCTGCGCGTGCCGCATCGTCAGGAAAGCGGATGAGCAGGCGCTTGTCCGTCCGTTCGATAGCCTTGACCTGCACCTTGGCCGCCGAGAGTGCGTCGGCGAGGGATTTCTCCACCGCGGCATCCAGGGGAGCGGCGCGGCGGGCCGATACCTGCAAGGAGGGGTCCTGGCCAAAAAGGTTCGGCGCCGCATACAGGGCGCCGACCAGCATCACGGCCAGCACCAACAGGTAGCGCCACAGGGGGTATTGGTTCATCTCGCGTTTCCCGGGGGCGGCGCGGGCCGCCCCGTCTTAGATGTCTTTCAGGGTGCCCTTGGGGAGCACGCTGGAAATAGCCGGGCGCTGCAGCCGCACCTCGACGCCCTTGGCGATTTCGAGGCGTACGTGGTGCTCGGAGGCCTCGGTGATCCGGCCCAGCAGACCGCCACTGGTGACGACTTCGTCGCCCTTCTGCAAGCCCTGCACGAGCTTCTGGTGCTCCCGCTGGCGCTTCATCTGCGGCCGGATGAGGAAGAAATAAAAGGCGATGAACAGAACTACAAGCGGCAGGAAGCTCATCAAGCCACCCTGCTGTGCACCGCCGGCCGTCTGGGCCATTGCATCTCGAATCAGGAATTCCATGGGTCCCCCCGGGCAAAACGGCGGGCATTATGGCACAGCGCCCCCGCGCGGCTCACCCCTCTTCCGCCGCGGCCCAGCCCGCCTCCACCTGCTGCCGGAAGCGCCCGAAATATCCGCCGAGGATTGCCTCGCGCATGCCACGCATGAGTCCCAGGTAGTAACTGAGGTTGTGCACCGTGTTCAGCCGGGCGCCCAGAATCTCGTTCTGTCGATCGAGATGGTGCAGGTAGGCACGCGAATAGTGGCGGCATGTCTCGCAGGGACAGGCCGGATCCAGCGGCCCCTTGTCCGCACGGTGACGCTGGTTGCGAATCTTGACGATCCCGCGGGAGGTAAAGAGATACCCATTGCGGGCGTTCCGCGTGGGCATCACGCAGTCGAACATATCGACGCCGTCGGCGACCGCCGCAAGCAGATCGGCTGGCGTGCCCACTCCCATCAGGTAGCGCGGGCGGTCATGGGGGAGCAAAGGCGCGGTGTGGTGGGTGATCGCGCGCATCTCGTCCTTGGGCTCACCCACCGACAATCCCCCAATGGCGTAGCCGTCGAAGCCGATTTCACGCAGCGCGGCGGCCGATTCGCTGCGCAGATCAGGATGCACCCCCCCTTGAACGATGCCGAAAAGCGCCGAGGGGTTATCGCCGTGCGCATCCCGGCTGCGACGCGCCCAGCGCAGGGATAACTCCATCGAGGCGCGCACTTCCTGTCGGGTTGCCGGATAGGGCGTGCAGTCATCGAAAATCATCACGATGTCCGACTGGAGTGCGCGCTGGACGGCCATCGAGCGTTCCGGGGAGAGAAATACCTTGTCGCCGTTGATCGGTGAACGGAAGGTCACCCCCTCCTCCGAGATTCGGCGCAGACGGCCCAGACTGAAAACCTGAAAGCCACCGGAATCGGTGAGGATTGGCCGCGACCAGTGCATGAAGCCGTGTAACCCCCCATGGTCGGCGATGATCTCGGGGCCGGGGCGCAGCATCAGATGATAGGTGTTGCCGAGAATGATGCCGGCACCTGCCGCCTCGAGTTCACCGGGCGTCATGGCTTTCACGGTGCCGTAGGTCCCCACGGGCATGAAGGTCGGGGTCTCAACGCTGCCGCGTGCGAAATCAAGCCGGCCAGCCCGCGCACTGCCGTCGGTGGCAAAAAGTTCGAAGTTCACCTGAAGGTCCGGGAGGTCCAGAACGGACGGGGCGCGCAGTCTAGCAGCCTGACCGTCAGGCGCATCAGCGACTGCCCGTCGCCGGTGTCAACCACATGGCATCGCCGTAACTGAAAAACCGATAGCGCGCCGCCACCGCATGTCGATAAGCGGCGAGCACGTGATCGCGTCCCGCGAACGCGCTCACCAGCATCAGCAGGGTCGATTCGGGAAGATGGAAGTTGGTGAGCAGCGCATCGACCACCCGGAACCGGTAGCCGGGCGTGATGAACAGACGCGTGTCTCCTTGCCAGGGTGCCAATTCGCCAGCCGCGGCGGCGCTTTCGAGGGCCCGCACGGCAGTCGTCCCGATGGCGACCACGCGTCCGCCCCGGGCGCGGGTGGCCTCGATTGCGGCGACGGTCGCGGCGGGCACGTCCACCCATTCCGCATGCATGCGATGCGCTGACAGTTCATCCACGCGCACGGGCTGGAATGTGCCGGCACCCACATGCAGCGTGACGGACGTCCGTGCAACGCCACGCGACGCGATCTCCGCGAGCAGTGCGTCGTCGAAATGCAGGCCTGCGGTGGGTGCGGCCACCGCCCCGGGCGTGCGCGCGAATACGGTTTGGTACCGCGCCTGATCCGCGTCCTCTGCCTGGCGAGTGATATAGGGCGGGAGCGGTATCTTCCCGCAGGCTTCGAGGACCTCGGACAGGGATCTGCCATCCGCGGTCTCGAGGACATGGAAACCATCGTCCTGTCGCTCGCCCACCCGGAGCTCCGCATTCCCGACTGTTAGTCGGCTCCCTGGTCGACAAGGCTTGCTGGACCGCAGCTGCGCAGTTGCACGAGTGGGCGCCAGAATCCGTTCGATGAGGATCTCGACCTGGCCGCCTGAGTCCTTGCGGGCATAAAGCCGTGCCGGAATCACGCGGGTGTCATTGACGACCATCAAATCTCCCGGCTCGAGCAGGGTCGGGAGATCCCGGATCCGCGCATCCGCGAGGCGACCGCTGGTGCCATCG
Source organism: Gammaproteobacteria bacterium (assembly GCA_044358205.1). GTDB lineage: Bacteria > Pseudomonadota > Gammaproteobacteria > CAIKBL01. The sequence continues at coordinate 4,360 of JBIKOF010000082.1, forward strand.
AGTGTCAGCAGTCGAGACTCGCTGCGGATCGCGGGCGGATGCTGGGCGATCAGTTCTTCGGGTAGTTCGTAGTTGAAATCGCTGCGTTGCATGGGGATGGCCCCCGGGCGGGGGCTTTGTCTATACTCGCCAGCCCGGCCGGGATGGCGGAATTGGTAGACGCGCTGGACTCAAAATCCAGTATGGGAAACCATGTGTGGGTTCGAGTCCCACCCCCGGCACCACTTTTCTTGGCTGCGCGCGCCGCGCGTGAGCACTTCTTCCCTGCTCAAGGATGGGGCCCCCACGGCGCCGCCGTAAGCAATTTGACTTCCTGCGAGACCAGCAAGGGCCGGAATTTCGCCGCGAAGCCCTCGATGAAATCCTTGTTGGCGTAAAGCGCAGCCCAGTGCGCCCGACGATCCGCATCGTCCTCAAACTTCCACAGGTGCACCAGCTGATTGATGGTGCCGGTATCCGCCTGAAAGTAACCGACCAGCTTGCTGTCCAGGCCCGCCCGCTGCAGCGCCGGGAAACCCAGTTCGGAATAAAGCTTCACCGCCTCGCCCATCTTGCCCACCTGTAGCGTGTAGGTGCGCATTTCATAGACCTTCATATCCCCCCCTTGAATGCTTGATTGAGAAGCCTGGATCGGACCGCGCGCATCATCGCATATCACTCTGCGTCGGGCGGGGTCTGGCGCTGTCGCTTGAGCGCGCCATGGCGTGCCTTGCCCGCAAGTCTTCGCTCACGGGAGCCCGTCGTCGGCCGGGTGGGTCGTCGCACTGGATTGACATGGACTGCGGCCAGCACCAGTTCCTTGAGGCGATCCAGCGCATCGAGGCGATTGAGTGCAAGGCTGCGATGCCGCTGCGCCTTGATAACGAGGATGCCCTCACTCGTGATGCGACGGTCCCGGCTTTCTTTAAGCCGGGTTTTCCAGGCGTCCGGCAGGGATGAGGCGTCGATGTCAAACCGAAGATGGACCGCGTTCGACACCTTGTTGACGTTCTGACCGCCCGCACCCTGCGCCCGAATGGCTTCCCACTCGAATTCGCTATCCTCCAGCAACACCGACGGGGCGAGACGCAAACTCATAGGGTGTTCCGCGCTCGCCCGTCCCGTGCCTGAATCTCAGCGGACTTCGAGCAATTCGACATCGAAGACCAGCGTGGCATTCGGGGGAATCACCCCGCCCGCGCCGCGCGCGCCATAACCAAGCTCAGGCGGGATGGTCAGCGTGCGCTGGCCACCCACGCGCATGCCGGCAACGCCTTGGTCCCAGCCTGCGATGACTTCCCCTGCACCGAGGTGAAAACCGAAGGGCTGGCCGCGGTCGCGTGAGCTGTCGAACTTGCGACCCTTGTGATCGGCGGCTGACTCGTCGCGCAACCAACCCGTGTAATGCACGAGCACGAATTTGCCAGCCTCGGCCAACGCGCCGCTCCCCACCTGATGGTCAACCATATCGCCTCCTGTTAGTTTGGGGGCGGATTGTGCACGAGGCGGCACGTGGCGAAAACGACGACGGACGGCGGGGATCTGTTCACGCAGGCGGGCGAGGCCAGCGAGCCCTGCCCGGGCGTGTGGTTACTGCGCGGTCTGCTGCTGGAAGAAGCCCCCGCACTCTGGGCCGAAGTGCAGGAAATCAGCGCGGCCGCGCCGCCGCGCCGGATGATGACCCCGATGGGATTCCCGACTCAGGTTTCGCTCACCAACTGCGGGATGCTGGGCTGGACGAGTGACCGCCAAGGCTATCGTTATGCCGCGCAGGATCCGGACAGCGGTAACCCCTGGCCACCGCTGCCCGCACGCTGGTCGAGGCTCGCAAGCCTGGCGGCGATGCAGGCCGGATTTCCCGGCTTCACCCCCGACGCCTGTCTCATCAATCACTACGCGCCCGGCACCAAGATGGGGTTGCACCAGGATCGCAACGAGCGCGACTTCTCTGCCCCCATTGTTTCATTCTCCCTCGGACTGCCGGTGAATTTCGTTTTCGGCGGCGCCAGCCGTCGCGATCCGGTAACCCGGATTCCGCTGCAACATGGGGATGCGATGGTCTGGGGCGGGCATACCCGGCTGCACTACCACGGCGTGCTCACCCTGCGTCGCGGACATCATTCGCTCACCGGTGAACGCCGGATCAACCTGACTTTCCGCAAGGCGGGCTGATCAGGCTTCAGCGTCCTCGAGAATCATGCGCGCGGCCTTTTCGGCAATCATCAAGGTGGGCGCATTGGTGTTGCCGGAAGTGATGCGAGGCATGATCGATGCGTCCGCAACGCGCAGGCCGCGAACCCCATGCACGCGCAATCGAGCATCCACGACTGCGCCAGGATCGGATTCAGGCCCCATGCGACAGGAGCTCACGGGATGAAAGATGGTGGTCCCTAGCTCACGCGCGGCCTGCAGCATCGCGGCGGGGGTGTCGATATCAGAACCCGGCTTCCACTCCTGTGGCGCAAAGCGCGCGAGTGCCGCGCTGGCCATGATGCGGCGGGTGAAGCCGAGGGAATCGACCGCCACGCGCTGGTCGTCTTCGGTGGCCAGATAGTTCAGCGCGATCTCGGGCACGCTCTCGGGATCCGGTGCGACCAGCCGGACATGACCGCGACTGCTGGGTCGCAGGTTGCACACCGAAGGAGTGATGGCGGAAAACGGATGCAGC
>JBIKOF010000097.1:0-6523 GCA_044358205.1 Gammaproteobacteria bacterium
GCGACAGTGGCTGAACATGCCATTCGATGTTGGGGGCAGTGCGCGTCGGATCGCTGAACGCAAAGGCGCCCAGCTGGGACGGCGGCATCGTCAGTGGGCCCGTGCGGAACAGCAGATATTCGAGACCCATCGCAAGTCGGCCCCATGGACTGTTCGCCCGTTCATTGAGCGTTCGGGTTCCGGAGACCTTGTAGACAGTCCGGATTTGCAGATGATCGTGAAGATTCTCGCCTACGCCAGACAAGGCATGCCGCACCGGGATCCCGAGCGATGACAGCAGCGCCGGCGCGGCAATGCCCGACGCCTGCAGGACGAGGGGCGAGCCGATGGCCCCTGCGGCGAGAATGATCTCTCGTCGCGCATTGATACGAGACAGCCCTTGTCTATCCCGACAAAGCAGCCCCGTAACCCGCCGTGAATCCTCGGGTGCCTCGAAGCAGAGCTGATGGACGCGGGTGTCGATGCGCACACTGAGGTTCGGGCGCCCGAGCACCGGCCGCAGGAATGCACGCGACGCGCTCCAGCGCACGCCCCGTCGTTGGTTCATCTGGAAGTAGGCATTACCGAAATTGTCGCCGCGATTGAACTCCGGGATTTGCGGGATCCCGCACTCCGCTGCCGCCTGTCGCCAGGCGTCGAGGATCTCCCAACTGACCCGGCGCTCCTCGACTCGCAGCTCGCCCCCACTGCCGTGCACATCGTTCGCGCCGTGGCAGTAATCTTCCATCCGCATGAAATCTGGCAACACCTCTTCCCAACGCCAACCGGGATTTCCGGCCGCCGCCCAATCGTCGAAATCGGTGCGCTGACCACGCATGTAGATCATGGCGTTGATCGACGAGCAACCTCCGAGCACGCGCCCCCGTGCATAGCCGAGGCTGCGGCCGGCAAGCCCGGGATCGGCGGTGGTCTTCAGGCACCAGTCGGTGCGCGGATTACCGATGGTGTAGAGATAGCCCACGGGAATGTCGATCCAGAAGTAATCGTCCTTACCGCCGGCCTCGAGTAGTAATACTGACACCGCGGGATCCGCTGACAGACGATTCGCGAGCAGACAGCCCGCGCTGCCACCGCCGATGATCACGTAATCAAAAGTACCTGCGTCTTTCATGGCGGGGTCACTGTGACGTCGAGTGCGAGCCCGGGCAGCGCGCGCAGCGCAGCCTCGAGGTCCGACAGCTCGGCGTCGCGCCATGCCTCCTCGATGTCAACGTGTCCCCACGCAGCCTGCGGCCAGCAGCAGTCGTCGCGCCGACGGGCGATGACGTGCAGATGCAGTTGCGAAACGATGTTACCGATGGCCGCAGTATTGATCTTGTCCGCCTTGAAGTAATTCTTTGCAAACGCCGCCAGCACATCTGCACGCGCCACGAGCTCTTGCCTGAGGTCCGCCGGAAGCTCGAACAGTTCCGTGCACGCGGTCTCCGGCACCAGCAGAAACCACGGTAGCGCGGCGTTATGGCGCAACAGCAGCCAGGCCCGACCGGCACGTCCGAGCACCCGAAAATCCCGGCGCAACTGGGGGTGCAGGGAAAAAGGCAGCGTGGTCATCTGAGGCCTCTGGTATGGAAGGAGCGGTTCTAAATGGAAAAGGTCAGGCTGCAGGCGCAGCGGTGTCGAGGCGCGAATCAAGGCCTAGATTTCCCGGCGCCAGCACGCCCGCGGGGTCGAGTGCCCGCTTCACGCGTTCGAGCAGGTCGTGATGCGTCGTGAATCCGCGCACCTCATCGGCCCACAGCTTGCCGGTCTTGTAGGGGACGCAACCGGCGTCGAGCAAGCGCCGCGCGGCCCGGCGGGCAGCGGCCTGCGCTTCGGGCCACTGTGACTGTTCGTCATAGAAGCCAAGCACACCGCCATGCAGGCCACGTCGGCACACCACCACCGCCCCACCCCACGCGAGTTCCTTCTCCTCTGCGCGCAGGCTGTTCAGCGTGGTGATGAAACGTGGCAGATCGGGCGTTGCCAATGACGTCATCAGGATCACGCAGCGTGAGCGTGCAAAGTACCCAGCATAGCCATACCAGTAGATCTGTTCGTTACGCAGATGGCGGAAATAGATCTCGTCGAAGAGCGGAAACGGCGTGCCGCCGAGTTCGGTAGCGAGGTCCGCGATGCAGGCTTCGTCGTAACGAAGCAGCGTTTCCTCACCCCCAAAGTCGATGCCGACACAGAACGCGGGCAGGCTTGCGGGATCGGTGGCAGGCTGCGCCGCAAGAACGCGGCTCTGAATGGCGCCACGCTCATAGCCGCCGGCATACCAGATGTTCCGGGTAAGCTCCTGCGCCTGCAGTCTCGCGAGGAAATCACCGGCCGATTCCACTGTCGGAAACCCATAGCAGCAGGTTCGGCGCACGGCAGGCAGCGGATGCAGCCACAGCGCGAGCACCGTAATGACGCCCAGCGTGGCGTCTGCCCCCAGAAACAGGCCTGTGATATCCGGTCCCATGGCCTGGCGGTGAAAAAACCCGCAGGCTCCCGCGGCTGCGGAGCCTGTCCTGAGCACAGTACCGTCGGCCAAGGCGACCTCCACACCCACCACTTCGTCCGCAAAACTCTGGAAGCGCGGCGATCCCGTGCCGAGCGCATGGGAGGAGGCGGCACCGCCCAGGGTTGCCGTGGGGGCGGTCGAGGGCACGATGCCAACGGTCAGCCCCAACGGCGTCAACGCCTCTGCCAAGGCGCCAAAACGCACCCCCGCCTCGGCGACCACGATGCCGCGCGCGACATCGATCTCGAGAATGCGATCGAGCGCGGACAGGTCGAGCACGATCCCGCCCGCCTGCGGGTTCACGCCGCCGGCGTACATACTGCCCGCGCCCCGCACGTACACCGGGGTGCGAGAGGATGTCGCCTCACGCAGGAGGTCTGCGACCGCCTCGCGCGTCCGCGGGCGCACCAGCGTGGTTGCGCGGCCCGGAGACACCACCGAGGTGTCACGCTGATAGGTGAGCAGATCAAGCGGATCGGTCACGACCAGCGCATCAATCCCGGAAAAAGCGGCGCCACTCATGCGTGGACCTGAAAAAAATGCTGGAGGAACCCACAGGGTCCCAGGAACCTGATCTGCGGGTTGGCCTGCGCCAGATGCGCGAGGCAGCGGGGATCGGCCACTAGATGAATGGCCGTGGGCGCGGACGCGGCACGCGCCTCGGCCATACGCGCCGCCGCGGCCGGTTCCATGGCCGGCATGCCGCCACCCGCCCCGCAGCACACCACGTGCTGCGCCGTCCGTTCGCTCTGCACCGCAAGATTGAGACTTGCACAGATCTCGCGCAGTGCACTGGCTTCGCCCGGCGCCGTCCGCGTCTGGCAGCTGTCCTGCAGAAAAATCCCGGCGGCTGGCAATTCACGGCCCGGTCGCGGTGTCAGGCGGAGCCTGCCATCGCCCAGCGCATCGGCGATGAAGCGCAGCATGGGCTGCGCGCGAACGCCGGTTCCGGAAACGGCCTGCCACTGACGGGCGCATTCCAGCCCCGAGAGCAGGACGGTCGCGCCGGGACCCGCTCTGCGCGCCAGATCTTCCGCCAGCCGGGCACCCTCCGAGGCCAATCCGAGTTCCACATGCGGGGCCCCGCAACAGTGGTCCTGCGGCAGGGCGGCGACTGCCTGACCGCTCGCGCGAATCAGCGCGATGGCGGCATCTGCCTCGGCTGGAACCGCACCGGCCGCAGCGCATCCGGGCAGGTAATAGACGCGGGCGTCGAGTCCCTGCGGATCCGGGCCCGCCAGTTCACGCAGGGGCGTGGTGCCGTAAGGCGAACCCGTGCGACGCAGCTGGTCCACCAACGCGCGGATGGGCCCGGGGGCCGCGCCCTCCTCCCACAACGCGCCCCGCAGGGTGCGAGCGATCTCGGTGGGATGCAGACCGATGGGGCACACCGTCTCGCAGTGTCCGCAGGTACTACAGGTGAAAGCCCGGGTGGCAAGTCCGGGCAGGTCCAGTTCCATCCCTTCGCGCCATGCGCGCGCGGCCGCGATGTAGCCACGGCCGGAATAGCTCGTCAGCGGTGAGTGATGACTCAGCGTTGGACAGACGTGCTGAAGACCGCGCTCCGCCCACACCGCATCTACGCAGTAGTTGCAGTCTGCGCAGTGGTAGAGCTCGCGCGCCAGTGACTCGAAGCGGAGTGTCATGGCGCGCGCGAGGTTCAGGCCTGAGGCCGACGACCCAGCCAGCGCGCCACGTTGCGCTTGTGCGTGTCGAGGTACGCGCCGGGTGCAAAGAACTTGTCGTAGAAGCCCGTCTCGAGTCGATGCGCCTGGGTATAAAAGCGCACATAGAGCGTGGGTACCGTGCCCGGGAACTTGCCGTAGGTCTTGTAGATATAGTCCGCAGTTTCGACGACGGCTTCGACGAGCTCGGGCTCCGGCTGTACGGCCGCGCCCTTGATCGCAGCGTTATCGCGGAATGGGCCGGGCGCCGTGGGATCGTAAGTGCCTCCCTTGGCAAACTTGAGGTCGCAGTACGCTTGAACAGCCGCGCGCATATCCGGGAAATAGGGCGGGCAGTAGCCTTGATAGACGTTATCCAGTCCCACCGGATTGGGCACGCCCCAGTCGGGTCGCGTTTCGAAGCGAAAGCCCATGCCAGGAATGCCTTTGGCCGCAGCCGCCCCCATCAGGGCGAACGGGCTGATGCCGGAATAGAACCATCCGCCCAGACCGAGCGGCTGGAGTGCGAGTGCGATGTTGTGGCCCATGTCGCCCATCTCTACCGCGCTGCAGGTCAGGATGTACTGCTCCATGTAGCTGTGCGCGTATTTTTTTTCGGGATTGAGCAGGCCGCTCTTGTGAAATTTTTCGTAGTTGCCACAGGTACGCCCGTGACGATCGTCCCAGATGGTGTACCCGGAACCCAATACGATGAACAGAAACCCCAGCAGCTGTTCCGAGACATTGGCGATGGGAATGAACACCGTGGAGCCTGGGGTGTTGCTGTTCCAGCTGTTGTGAGCGCTGAAGCTGGGTTCACCGCGCGGCAGTTCCACCCGGTTATCGCTGAGCTTGTGGGTGTGCCGCTTGACGGTGGCGATGAGTCGCTCGGCCTCGCTGAGGCCGTCTGCGTTCCAGGCACCGTCGCGTCCCGAATCGCGGGTACTGACAAAGTAGGTGCCACTGTCCTCGGTATAGAACAGATCGGCGTTACCGATGCCGGCCGCGGCCGGCAGGGTGCGGCCGGTGTAGCGGGCCGAGTAGGTGCAGAGCCCGGCCTCCGCATCGGAGTACGGGATTCCGAAGTGCCAGCCGGACACGCCCAATCCCGCAGACAGCAGGAGCGAGCGTTCGAAATCATCCAGCGGCACCGGCTGATGTTCGGACTTGTACTTCAGCGGGCCACGCGGAATCTCCATGCCCCAGCCGAAGCGTCGCGAGCGGCGACCGAATAGCGCGCTGAACAGCGGGAACTCGGTGGCTTCTTTCAGCAGGGCATTCCATTCAGTGAGCTGCGCCGCAGTGGGCGCGGTGCTCGCCTCCGCAGCAAGGGCCGCGCGTGGCCGACCGGCGGCGGCGAGCAGCCCGGCGAGGTAAAGGAAGGCGCGGCGGGTCAGAGGTGCGCGGGGGGAAGTATCCATGAGATCTCCTGACTGGCTCCAGATGCGGGGCGCGACCCCGGGAAGGGGCCTGCTTCAAGAATACGCCTCGACCCGAGCCTCCACTATGCCTTCGCGCAGACACTGCCCCCGGGTTGCGAATTCACGCCTGGTGCGAGACAAGGATCTCGCGGGCGCGCTCAAACATGTTCGACAGACACAGTCCAATGGATTCCCAGATCGGATCGTGGCGCTGCCCCTTGCGATGGAGCTTCACATTCAGACAACCGATGCTTCCCAGCCGAAACCCCGCAAAAGCCTGATACCACGGTATCGCCGCAAAACGTGCCCGCATGCCGGCTTCGTAGAGATCCCGCAACTCGTCGACCGGCGGTGGACAGATGGCGTGCCATTGATCGACCCAGTTGTGCTGGTCCGCCGCCATCATCAGCCAGCCAATGTCGAGCAGCACATCGCCAATGCCCGAAATTTCCCAGTCGATGATGCCGGTGAGCCGGCCATCCGCGTAGAGGATGTTCCCGGGCTGGTAGTCGCCGTGATAGAGACCAACCGGAGAGCCCTCGGGTAGCCGGGCAAGCAGGAGCGCCTCCACTGCTTCCGCCTGGGCTTTCCAGCGCGGCTCGGGGGCTTGCTGATAGATGCGGCGCCAGCGTGTGACCTGCTCGGCCAGTGGCTCCGGCGCCTGCCAGCCGGCAAGCCGGGTACGCCAGTCGAAGCGATGGAAATGCGGCAGGGCTTCGACCGCCTGACGCCACAAAGGGCCGATCACTTCAGGCGTTCGTGCATAGGTGGGATGAGGATCCCAGACGAACAGCGTCCGTCCGGGCAGACATTCCATCACGATATAGGGCAGCTCGAAGGGCGTGTTCTCACCCGGCTCGGCCCACGGCACCGCGGGCACCGGCAAGTTGGCTTCCTGTAGCGCGCGCAGCAACGGCGCCTGCCGGTACACATCGGTGTTGCCGCGCCGC
>JBIKOF010000246.1:0-3961 GCA_044358205.1 Gammaproteobacteria bacterium
GCATCCGGCCGGCCGATGCCGGCCTGGATGATCAACAGCGCGTGGCCACGCCCGCGAGCGCGATGCGCGCCGGAGGGGATTACCTAGTCATCGGGCGACCCATCACACGCGCCGCCGATCCAGCACGGGCGCTAGCTGCCATCGCGCGCGAAATCGCCGACGCCCGGGGCTGAACCCGCATGGATGATCTCGTTCGTATCAGCGCCCTGACGCCGCCCCTGCCGCGTCGGGGTGAAACTACCCGCTACTGGACGCATCTGTTCGGCGCCGGGCGTGCGCTCGCTATCGCTGAAGCGGCACGCGCTCATTCCGGCCTGACGGTACTCATCTGCCCTGATTCCGCGCGGGCGGTCCAGTACGACGCCGAACTGCCATTCTTCGCACCCGAGGTCCCCGTTCTTCACCTGCCGGACTGGGAGACACTTCCCTACGACAGATTCAGCCCGTTTCAGGACATCATCTCTGATCGGGTCGCCACGCTTTCTCGCCTGCAGTCGCAACACCAGGGTTGCCTCATCATTGCGATTGGAACCTTCCTGCACCGCCTGCCGCCGCGTGGATGGCTGCAGGGCCAGAGCTTCCTGCTCAAGACAGGCGACCGGCTGGAGCGCGAAGCTTTTCGGGCGCGTCTGGTGGAAGCAGGCTATCAGTACGTCCCGCAGGTGATGGACCACGGCGATTTCGCCATCCGCGGCTCGATTATCGATGTCTTCCCCATGGGGGCGCCGCAGCCCTTCCGTATCGATCTCTTCGATGATGACATCGAGAGCCTGCGTCTGTTCGATGTGGAAACGCAGCGTTCCACCACCCAGGTCGATCGCATCGAGCTGCTGCCGGCCCGTGAATTCCCGCTGACCGCCGAAGCCATCGCGACTTTCAAGCGGCAATGGCGTTTGAGCTTTGAGGGACGAGCCTCGGCTTGTCCGCTGTTCGAGGATGTCACACGCGGCCTTGCACCTGCGGGCATCGAGTACTACCTGCCGCTGTTCTTCGAACAAGTCTCCACGCTGTTCGATTACCTGCCCGACGACGCGCTGATCCTGCTCGACGGGGATGTAGGTGCCGGCGCAGAAGCGTTTCTCGCCACCGTCGAATCGCGTTATGAACAGCTGCGGCATGATGTTGAACGTCCCTTGTTGCCGCCCTCGCGTCTGTTTCTGAACTGGCCCGAAACTCAGGAACGACTGGCCGCCTACCCGCGAGTCGCCTTGGGGGGTGAGGAATGGGCGGAGCGCGCGCAGGGCCTGCGCTTCGATACCCGGGCGGGTGTGCGCCTGCCCATCGACACCCGGGCGCGCGATCCACTCGGCATCGTCACGCGTTACGTCCAGTCGCACACCGGCCGGATCCTGGTGGTGGCGGAATCGAATGGGCGACGCGAGACCATTGCCGAGCTTTTCAGCCGTCACCAGCTCCCTTTGAAGGCGCAGGCATCCTGGCGCGAATTCCTGGACGGCGACTGCCGCCTCGGATTGGCGGTGGCGCCGCTGGCCGAGGGTGTCGAGCTGGGAGATCCCGCGGTTGTCGTGATCACCGAAAGCCAGCTCTTCGGCGAACGAGCCTCGCAGAAGCGCCGCCGGCGTCGCAGCAACGTCGACGCCGAAGCCGTGGTGCGCAACCTCGCCGAACTCAATCCGGGTGCCCCCGTGGTGCATGAATACCACGGCGTCGGTCGCTATCTTGGGCTGGAAGTCATCACTGCGGGCGACACGGCCAACGAATACATCAAGCTCGAATACGCCGACGGCGACAAACTCTACGTGCCGGTGGCGTCGCTCGGTCTCATCAGCCGCTACACGGGCATGGATCCCGAGCATGCGCCGCTGCACAAACTGGGCAGCGGGCAGTGGGACAAGGCACGGCGCAAAGCGGCCGAGCGTATCCGCGATGTGGCGGCCGAATTGCTGGAGATCCATGCCCGACGAGCCGCCCGCAAGGGCCATGGCTTTCGGATCGATCGCGAGGCTTATCTCAATTTTTCCGAAGGCTTCCCGTTCGAGGAAACACCCGACCAGGCCGCGGCCATCGAGGCTGTGCTTGCGGACATGCAGCGCCCGCAACCCATGGATCGTCTGGTCTGCGGCGATGTGGGCTTCGGCAAAACCGAAGTGGCCATGCGCGCCGCCTTCCTGGCGGTGAATGATGGTCGGCAGGTCGTCGTGCTTGTGCCAACGACCCTACTGGCGCAGCAGCACTATCAGACTTTCCGAGATCGCTTCGCCGACTGGCCTGTCCGCATCGAGCAGATGTCCCGTTTCACTGAAGCGCAGAGCAGTCGCAACGCGCGCGAAGGCTTGGCCGAGGGCAAGGTGGATATCGTCGTCGGGACCCACAAGCTGCTTGGTCGCGACATCCGCTTCAAGAACCTCGGGCTTGTGATCATCGACGAGGAGCATCGCTTCGGCGTGCGGCAGAAGGAGCAGCTGAAAGCCTTGCGGGCTGAAGTCGACATCCTCACGCTCACGGCCACGCCGATCCCACGCACGCTCAATCTGGCACTGGCCGGTACCCGTGAACTGTCAGTAATTGCGACGGCACCATCGCGCCGTCTTGCCATCAAAACCTTCATCTATGAATGGTCCGACGAAATCGTGCGCGAGGCCATCCTGCGCGAAATCGCGCGCGGCGGGCAGGTCTACTTTGTGCACAACGAGGTGGAGACCATCGCGCGCATCACGGCTGAAATTGCCGCGCTGGTGCCGGAAGCGCGTGTCCAGTTTGCGCATGGTCAGTTGCGGGAGCGCGAACTGGAGCAGGTGATGCTCGATTTCTACCACCGGCGTTGCAATGTTCTGGTGTGCACGACGATCATCGAGACCGGCATCGACGTCCCCAATGCCAACACGATGATCATCAACCGTGCCGATCGGTTCGGTCTGGCTCAGCTCTATCAGCTGCGCGGACGTGTGGGGCGCTCCCACCACCGCGCCTATGCCTATCTCATTGCCCCACCGCGCAAGATGATTTCCGCCGACGCGGTGAAGCGGCTGGAAGCGCTGGAATCGTTGGAAGATCTTGGAGTGGGCTTCACGCTTGCAACCCATGACATGGAGATCCGCGGGGCCGGCGCGATTCTCGGCGAGGAGCAAAGCGGACAGATTCAGGAAATCGGGTTTGGCCTCTACAACGAACTGCTCAACCGCGCGGTGCGCGCACTGAAATCGGGTCGCCAGCCGGACTTCGAGGATCAGGATGCCCGGGGAACGGAGATCGAACTGCATATCCCGGCCTTGTTGCCCGAGGATTATCTGCCCGACGTGCACGCCCGCCTCGTGCTCTATAAACGCATCGCGAGCGCGCCGGACGCGCAGGAACTGCAACTTTTGCGCGAGGAAGTCATCGACCGTTTCGGCGAGTTTGGTGAGCCGGTCCAGAACCTGTTCAAGCTTGCGGCCTGCAAGCTGGAGGCACAGGTGCTCGGCATCCGTCGCGTCGATTTCGGGCGTCAGGGCGGGGTGGTGGAGTTCAAACCAAACCCGGCGGTAGACCCTGCCAAGGTGATCAAGCTCATTCAGTCCGGACCGCGTTACCGACTCGACGGACAGGACAAGCTTCGCCTGCGCCTCGACATGCCTGATGGGGCAAGTCGTTTCGCGGAAGTCGAGAGTCTGCTGAAGCGCCTCCAATGATTCCCCACCCTGCCGTTCGACGATATCTCGCCCGCGTGTCCCCGCATTGTCTTGCCGCGCTGCTGGCGGGATTGCTGGGCTGGAGCGGTTGCGCAGACGCCGCGGAGGCGCAGTTCTTACAGGTGGAGGTGATCGTCTTCCGTCACCGGGACGCCGAAGTGGCAGGACCGGCCGGCGCTCCGGAGGTGCCGGATTTTTCCACGGCCTTCCGGCTTGCGCCGGTTGCCGAAGGTGCCGCGGCCCGCGTTCCTTCGCCGGTTTGGCAGACGCTAGGGGCGCATGAGCTGAAGTTGGCCGGCGCAAACCGCGCACTGGCAAGAAGCGGGACGGTG
>JBIKOF010000247.1:0-3957 GCA_044358205.1 Gammaproteobacteria bacterium
ACCGGGATGGTCATCACGTAGCGGCAGATCCCTACGATCTGTTCCCGCGTCTTGGCGTGGAGACCGATGGCGGACATGCCTTCTATCTGGGTCTGGAACTCGCGCGTGCCCAGATTGCCTGGCAACTGGGCAAGCGCTACGACCAGGACGAAGAACTGGGGTGGGGCTGCGTGCGCCCCAAGCCGGTGACCGACAAAGTGCACTTTGCGGAGGAACGCAGCACCCTCGCGGCGCGCAAACGTCGCCGCAAGACGCCGCGCAACACAGCGGATTAGCTCAGGCCGCGAAAGCCTCGGACAGTGCGCGCCAGGTTTCCTCGGGGCGTTCTTCCATCATGCCGTGACCACAGTCCTGAATGAGGATGAGCCCCGGGCGCCGGAAGTTCTGCATGAAGGCCCGGGCCGATTTCAGCGGCGTCATGCGATCGCGATCGCCCAGTATCAATGTCAGCGGCGCCTCGATGCATAGCGCCATCGCCTCGCCCTGCTGATACACATGACAGGCATGCAGGTCATTGAACAATACCCCGGGGGCCGCCCGTTCGACGATGCGCTGGATGGGCGTGATGATGCCCATCCCCGGCACCGCGTTACCGCCGATCTGGGCAAGCCCGTCGTGGCCCCAGATCATGAGCATATCGATGGCATCATGCGAGTTCGCTCGAGCGGCTTCGAGGAGCGGCTTGCCCACGGCCATGGGATAGCTGAAGCCGAGCAGCGCGACGCGCTCGACACGCGCCGGCGCGGTACCCGCGGCATGTAGTGCGACCAGTGAGCCCATGCTGTGACCGGCGAGAATGGCGCGTGATACGCCCAGACTGTCGAGTAATCGGAGCAGCCATTCGGCCATCCCTTCCACAGTCTCGATGAGGGGGCCCGCCGTGCGGCCGTGGCCGGGGAGGTCCACCGCGATGACGTTGAAACCATTGCGTGCGAACCAACGCGTGAAGAGCGTCCACACCGTGTGGTTCATGCCCGCACCATGGATGAACACCACGTAAGGCTTATCTGCCGCGTGCGGGACGCCGCCATCGGCGTAGAAAACTGTCTGTTCGCCCAGTTGAACTATCACGGCGCTACCCCCTGCTTTGCGACCGGTGCAGTGCCCGGTTCAGGTCATCGATGAGGTCCACGGGGTCTTCCAGCCCGACCGACAACCGGACTAACCCCTCGGGAATACCCGCCCGCGCGAGCGCCGCCGCATCGAGTCGCGCATGGGTGGTGCTGGGCGGATGAATGACGAGCGACTTTGCATCACCGACATTGGCGAGATGCGAAAACACCTGCAGGGATTCGATGAAACGTCGCCCGGCCTCGCGCCCGCCTTTGAGCTCGAAGCTGAATACGGCACCGGCACCTGCCGGCATCAGGCGTTGAGCAAGCGCGTGATCCTCGTGTCCTGCCAAACCCGGATAAGTCACCTGCACTACCGCCTCGTGTCCGGCGAGGTACTCGGCGATGGCCTGAGCGTTGGCCACATGGCGCGGCATGCGCAGCGGTAATGTCTCGAGGCCCTGCAGGAAATGCGAAGCCATGGTGGGACTGAGCACCGGCCCGAAATCCCGCAAGCCCTCCAGACGCAGGCGCGTGATATACGCCGAGGGCCCAAACTCTTCAGCGAAATTGATGCCGTGAAGGCCGGGGTCGGGCTCGGTGAGCAGCGGAAAGCGTCCTGAGGCTTCCCAGTCGAAACGCCCGGCGTCGATGACAGCGCCGCCAATGGCCACGCCGTGCCCTCCGATGAACTTGGTGAGGGAGTGGATGACCACATCCGCCCCATGATCGAATGGCTTCAGCAACACGGGCGTGGTGAGGGTGGCATCCAGCACGAGCGGCAGGCCTGCGTCGTGGGCAATGCGCGCCACAGCCGGAATGTCGAGCACCTCGCAACGCGGGTTGGCCACGGTCTCGGCGTAGATCAGCCGGGTCTCTGGCCGGATGGCAGCAGCGAAATCTGCCGGGCGACGGGGATCGACCATCGTGGTCTCAACCCCGAACCGCGGCAGGGTGTAGCTGAAGAGGTTGTGGGTGCCACCGTACAGCGCCCGCGAGGACACGATATGCGACCCCGCGCCCACCAGATTCATGACAGCGAGATGGATGGCCGCCATGCCGCTGGCCGTGGCCACCGCGCCCACACCGCCCTCCAGCGCCGCGAGGCGTTCTTCAAGCACCGCAACCGTGGGGTTGGCGACGCGGGAATAGACATATCCCGCCCTCCCGGAGGTGAAAATTCCCGCGGCCTGCGCGGTATCGCGAAACACAAACGAAGTCGTCTGGTAAATCGGCGCCGCCCGGCTGCCCGTCACCGGGTCCGGTCGCTGCCCGGCGTGCAAGGCCAGGGTGTCGAAGCCGAGGTAGCGTGGCCCACTCATGAAGTTGCCCTTCTGCTGAAACCTGAGACCGGTATGGTATGCGATGCGCGGAAGGGCGTCCCGGCGCAAGGTCACGGGGACCCCTGACTGTCTGTCATATTTTTGTCACAAATCCGTCACAAAGTGCGCCCCCACAGGGCCCGCGCCCTCCCCCTCAAAATTCGGAGTCCGGCCTCATGACCTCACTGCTCGCCCGCCTCACCCTTCCGGTGCTGCTGCTGGGCTCCCCCATGGCGACGGTCGCGGGAGATTTCGAAATTCAGGAACATCTCGGCCGGGTCTACGCCAACGAAGACAACCCCATCGTGCAGGAGGCCTGGTTACTGGGGCGCTATCACGGTCAGTGGCACTGGTCCGATGGCAGCTCCGGCGAAGACGATGGGTACGAGGACCGTCGTTATCGTATGGGGGGGCAAATCCGGATGTTCGAACGCCTCACCGTGCACGCACAGATGGTGAGTGGCAGCGACTTTGAGCCTTTCTATAACGGCTTCACGGAGCTGTGGGCGGCGTGGAAGTTCAGTGATGCCTTCGTCCTGACGGTCGGTCAGCAAAAGCACCGCTTCACCCACGACCGCAACGTTTCGAGCCGCTACATCAACTATCTCGAGCGCGGCATGCTCACCAACATGTTTGGCGCCGACTACACCCCGGCGGTGACGCTGTCTGGCAAGGCGAGTCGCTGGACCTGGTACGGCGGCGTGTTCTCTAACAAGACCAGTCGCGACATGGAAGATGCCTTCACCCACATGGACTCGGGCTATTCGCTGCTCGGCACGGTCACGCGCGATGTGGGGGATTTGATTCCCACCGATGGCGCTTTCCTGAACGTATCGTTCGTCCATAGCGATGCCAACGAAAATGCGACCAACCTCAACCGCTTTGACGATGGAATCGCTTCCGCGCTCATCCTGACCCAAGGACCCGTATCCCTGGTGACCGAAGTCACCGCCGGCCTGGGCGCCGACGATGGCGATGCACTTGGGCTGAATCTCCAGCCAGGGATTTTTCTTACGCGCCGACTGCAGGCAGTGGCCCGCTATCAGGTGGCGGGTAGCGACGAGGATCGAGGCCTGGTCGCGCAAAGGCGCTATGAGAGCGAGGCTGGCATGTCACGCGGCGATCTCTATCAAGCCGGCTACGCGGGGCTGAGCTACCACGTGTTCGAGCACCGGGTGAAGCTCATGACTGGCGTCGAATATGCAACCTTGGGGGGCGAGCATGTATGGACTGGGTCAGTCGCGATCCGGTTTTTCTTCGGTCCCCATTCGAAGGGCCCCTACCCCATGGCTCAGGTGCTCGATCCGGCCTTCGACTGAGGCCCTTCCGGCGCCACTGCGAAAATTTTCGCGCGTACGATGCGCCGATAGGCCAACGGTTGCACCGCCAACGCGCGCTTGAAAAGGCGCGCAAAATGGCCGTAATCCGTATAGCCCACCCGCCAGGCGATTTCCGCTGCGCCGAGGTTGGTGGACGCCAGCAATTCCTTCGCGACCTTGATGCGCTGCTGCTGCAAATAAGCCAGTGGCGAATTGCCGGTCGCCGCCCGAAACCGGCGATCGAAGCTGCGCGGACTTAGCCCG
>JBIKOF010000248.1:0-3956 GCA_044358205.1 Gammaproteobacteria bacterium
GCCGCCTCAACGCCCGCTCACGACCCTCTGCCGCAGCTTCAGGTCCGAATAAAATCCGCGACCTCGGGCGTGCGCTGCAGGGCCTCGAGGTCGGCCGCTCCGGGTAACTGCGGCCGATCACGGGCCACGTTGACCATGCACAGAAAACCCAGCGGCGCTTCGCTGGTGGCGCGAAATTGGTGCCAGGTCGAGGGTGGAATATGCACCAGATCCTGCGTGTCCACCTCGAACACCTTGTCCCCGACCAGACAGTGGCCGTGGCCTCGCAGAATCATCACGGCATGCACATGCTCGTGCTTTTCCAGCGTGGAATGTCCGCCGGGCGCAACCTCGAAGTAACGGAGCTCGCAGCCCAAAGACTCATCATGAAACAGAACCTGTCGGGTGACGTCGCGGAAGGGCGCTGCGCCCACCTGTTTGTAGGCCAGCACCGGAACCGAGTCCCACCGTGCTTCACCCACAT
This sequence comes from Gammaproteobacteria bacterium, assembly GCA_044358205.1. GTDB lineage: Bacteria > Pseudomonadota > Gammaproteobacteria > CAIKBL01. The sequence goes on from JBIKOF010000248.1 coordinate 464, forward strand.
GGGGGCGATGCGGAATGCGTTCTGTCATGCCTCGTTCTCCTGAAGACTGGCTGCGGCGACAGCGGCGACGAATTCGCGGCTGCGCGCCAGCAACTGCTCACGCGCCGATAACAATCCGCCGCCGATGAGCAGCACCGTATCCCGTCCGTAAGCGGCAATCATCTCCGGCACCCGGGCGACAGTCATGCCGCCGGCCGGCACCGGCAGGGCAGGCTTCACGCCGGGCCAGGGCGCGCGTGCGGCCGATACCAGCGCGTGACAGGTTTCCCGGCTGTAGCTGAAACGCCCCCCAAAATTGGGGAAGATCACCGCATCCGCCCCGAACAGGCGGAAAAGCCGGCCGTAGAACAGCGGTGGGGCAATTCGGAGCGCGCCGCTCAGGGCCGGGTGTGCAAGCACAGGACCGGAGAAACCTTCATCCACCAGTTCCCGGAACACGGGCAAGCCCATCAGCATCGGACTGGCAAGCACCATGGCCACGCCCTCCCCCGCCGCGACGGCAAGCTGTTCCCGCAACTGGCGTGGGCCTCCGGAGAGGCTTGGCGCGTAACATACGAAGCGGCCGGTGGCCGCGTTCCGTTCGCGCACGGCGCGCTGACAGGCACGTACACGTGCAGCAAAGGGCGAATAGGCCTGGTCCGCGATGCCGTGATCGTCCTTGATGATGTCCAGCCCCGCCTCGGCAAAAGTAGCGCACAGCCGGGCGAGACCTTCGGGCGGCAGCCCCTGAGGTTTGAGGGCTGTGCAGGTAAGCGCGCGGTCGGGCACCCCGAGCAGGGCACGGATCCCGGCTATCCCATGGCGCGGTCCCGGAAACGCGGCCAACAGCGCCGCAGGCCATTCCACGTCTACCAGCTGCACCTGGGGCTGCAGCGAGCAGTTGCCGAAGAGCATGTTCATGAGCTGCCCGGCCTCAAAGCCCGTGGTGCTGGCGGCCAGAGAAATTCGCACCGCGTGGCGCCCATCGTCCAAGGGCGCGATGTCCACCACGCGCCCCAGTGTGGTGTCGCGCACCGTATCGTCGGTGATGGCTTCAGCGGGCATCTCGACGCTTTGTTCAAGCGCGAGCGCTTCGGCCTGCGACCGAATGTCGCTGGCAGTGCCGGTTAGGTGGTAAGTGGCGATGAGTCGGTCCATGCGTGGATCATACCCCGAGCGACGCTCTGCGGAGCGGGAGCCCGGAGGCAAGGGCCTCCTCGGGCTGGCCGTGCCGCGGGGCCTGATCTATCGTGCCGCCCTCTCAGGAGGAACGAAGCATGCGCAAAGTCATCATCACCTGCGCCGTTACCGGCGCCATTCACACGCCGACCATGTCGCCGCACCTGCCCATCACGGCGACGGAAATCGCCGATGCGGCGCTGGGTGCGGCCGAGGCCGGGGCGGCCATCGTGCACCTGCATGCCCGACGCCCGGAAGACGGCAGCCCATCGCAGGATCCAGCGCTGTTCATGGACTTCTGTCCGCGCATCAAGGCCGAGAGTGATGTCGTCATCAATCTCACCACCGGCGGCGCGCCCACGATGGGCGTTGAGGAACGCCTGCAACCCGCACTCAAACTGCGACCCGAGGTCGCCTCCCTCAACATGGGCTCGATGAACTTCGGTCTGTACGAAATGCTTGGCCGCTATAAGGATTTCAAGTTCGACTGGGAACGCCCCTATCTCGCGAACAGCGACGACCGCATCTTCCGCAACACCTTCCGCGACATCGCCTACATCCTCGAATCCTGCAGCGCCAATGACACGCGCTTCGAAATCGAGTGCTACGACATCGGGCACCTGTACACGGCCGCCCACTTCGTGGACCGCGGTCTTATCAAGCCTCCGCTGCTCATCCAGTCGGTGTTCGGCCTCCGCGGGGGAATCGGCGCCCACTTCGAGGATGTGGTGCACATGAAACGCACCGCCGATCGCCTGTTCGGCCATGACTACCTCTGGTCCGTGCTGGGCGCAGGGCGGAACCAAATCCCAACGGCCACCATGTCCGCCGCCATGGGCGGCATGGTCAGGGTAGGACTGGAAGATTCGCTGTGGGACGGCCGTGGCACGCTCGCTGCGTCCAATGCTGCGCAGGTACGCCGGATTCGGACGGTCATCGAGGCCCTCTCGCTCGAAGTCGCGACGCCCGACGAAGCGCGGCAGATGCTGCGCCTGAAAGGGCGGCAGAACGTGGGTTTCTGAGGACACGGCGAGGTACCTTGGAATCCGGCGGGTTTTTGCTGGTCTTGGAAGCAGCCGGGGCGTAGGCTCGGGGTGCAATCCAAGGAGTAAGCGATGGAACATTTCGACGTCATCATCGTCGGCGCCGGGCTTTCCGGCATCGGGGCAGCTCGGCAGCTGCAGGACAAATGCCCGGGCCGTAGCTTCCTCATTCTGGAGGCACGCGAGGCCATCGGCGGCACCTGGGACCTGTTCCGCTATCCCGGCATTCGCTCTGACAGCGATATGTACACCATGGGTTATGACTCCAAGCCTTGGCTGAACCCCAAGGCCATCGCCGATGGCCCTTCCATCCTCTCGTACATTCGCGAAGCGGCTGTTGAGCGCGGCATTGATCAGCACATCCGCTTCGGGCACCGGGTCTCTTCAGCGGCATGGTCCACCACCGATGGACGATGGGTGGTTACGGCCGAGCATGCCGGGAGCAGCACCCAACTGAGCGCCGGCATGTTTTTCGTGTGCAGTGGCTACTATCGCTATGAAGAGGGGCACCGACCCCACTTCGAAGGTGAAGACTCATTCACCGGGCCGATTATTCACCCTCAGCACTGGCCGGCGAATCTGGCTTATGCCGGTAAGCGGGTCATCATCGTTGGGAGTGGAGCAACGGCCATGACGCTCGTACCCGCCATGGCGCGGAGCGCCGCGCATGTAACGATGCTGCAACGAACACCTACTTACGTCGTATCACTGCCTTCTGAAGATGTCATCGCGCGCTGGCTGCGGCGCCTGCTGCCATCGCAGCTTGCCTACGCCCTGACACGCTGGAAGAACGTCATGTTCCAGCGCTATGTGTATCGCCAGACGCGGGTGAATCCCGAGAAGGTTCGGGCGAAACTGCTCAGTCTCATGCGCAAGGCGCTCGGCAAAGAAATCGTCGATCGGCATTTCACGCCCTCGTACAAACCGTGGGACCAGCGTCTGTGTCTGGTGCCTGATGGCGATCTCTTCAAGGCAATCCGCTCTGGCAAGGCTGAGGTCGTCACAGACACCATCGCGCGCTTTACACCGGAGGGAATCGCGCTCGATTCCGGTACCGTCATTCCCGCCGATATCATCGTCACGGCAACCGGACTCGATCTCGTCGCCCTGGGCAATATCGCCTTCAGTGTGGACGGCCGCGCGGTGAATTTTGCCGACACTTACTCATACAAAGGCATGATGTTCTCCGGCGTGCCAAACCTCGTCTACACGCTGGGCTACATCAATGCGTCCTGGACGCTGCGGTCCGAATTGGTCGCGGAGTTCGTCTGTCGCCTCGTTAATCACCTGCA
>JBIKOF010000249.1:0-3953 GCA_044358205.1 Gammaproteobacteria bacterium
CGCGAGGTGGTGGCAGTGCACATGCCATACGCCCAGATCGCGGACATCAGCAAGCAGTTTGGGAAAATCATCCGGCATGCAGTAATCAAGCCCGTAGCTGTCTCCGGGGCGCGACAGTCGCCAGCGGTCCTCGGAGCGCGGAACAAGCACCAGAGACGGAACATTTTCCTGCGCGAGGCGGCCCATCAGTGCATCAACCGCCACCTGTGTCCCCCCCCCTAGGGCATGCGTGATGAACAGCATGCGCACGGAGGCCTCCCTCAGGTAAACATCCTTCAGCACGCGATGCCGCGCCGGCGCAACCGGATCGGTTTTGAGATGGTGCGCGACTCTGGGCGCGTAATCTGGATAAAGACGATTAAGGGTGGCCAGATGGGACTTGATGAGCGCGGCCTTTTCTCCTGAAAATGACACCGAGCCGTGGTGCTGAACAAACACATCGCAGGCCTGAACATGCCGCCAACCATGCGCCGCAGAGCGCAGGCAGTAATCGTTTTCCTCACCGTACCCGCGACCCCACGTCGCCTCATCCAGAAAACCCGTATCACGGATGACAGCGCGCCGGATGTACATGCAGAAGCCAACCGCGGTGGGAATATCCACCACAAGGCCAGCATTGTGGCGGGCAAAGGCGTCGTCCAATTCCTGCACTGTCCACCCAGGCGGTAAATCGTTGTCGCCCGGCATGGCTGGAAAACCGCAAATCGTGGCTCGGTTCGAAAACGGCGTGACCGTGCCAATGGTAGGCCCGGCATAGGCGGCGCGACGCATCCGATCGAGCCAGCCACGTGGCACCACGGTGTCGCTATTCAGCAGCACGACATCACGATGGGGGTGGAGCACCATCCCTGCGTTTGCGCTTGCCACGAAACCACGGTTGGACAGATGTACCAGACGGGTAATCAAGCCCTGCTGCTCCAGGCGCGCGAGCTCGGCCGCAAGCCTTGGATCTGGCGTGTTGTCGTCCACCACCACAATTTCCTGCGGGGAATAGCCGGCAGATTCGACGACACTCATGATGCAGGCGATGGTTTCCTCGAAGCCCCGATAAACCGGGATGACGATATCGGTCACGCCGTCATCCACCTGCGTCCCTTCCCCGCCCGCGGGCGGGGGCAGCCGACAATCGACAGGACGGGCCCGGGACGATCGAAGGAGTCCGGGTACCAATACCCGCCGAATCCACTCGCCCGCCGCTGAGGGTTGTTCTCCCGCCCCTAGCGCCTGCTGTGCTCGCGCGAGCAGTTGCTCCGCTACCCCATCGAGCGCTCGACCGACGTCGTGCAAGGAAATCGGTATGCCTGTGGCTTCAGGCGGATGGGACGCCGGGGCTGAAGACCTCGCTTCGAACGTGCGAGGGGAGCCAAGGAGCATCGTGCCAGCCCCGACCACCCGCACCTCTACGCGATGCGCGGCGCCGTCCAGCAGGTCTGCAGGCAACGGTAGCGCGTATCCGGTCGGGCGATTGTCGAGCTGGAAGTGCGCGAGATCTTCGCGAACGCGCGTGGGCTTTGCCCGTACACACGGTTTGCCATCGATCAGCAGTTCAACTGCAACCGCGGGCGCGTTTGGCAGTCGCGGCGCCACCCAACCATAGGCAGAAGTCTGCGACAGCCCTTCAAGATAACCAAAGCCATCGTTCGGTTCGATGACCATGGGGCCGGGGTGCAACAGCACTGTTTCATCGGCACTGAGCGCGATTGCGGTTACCGTGACCGGCCCTACACCCTCAAAGCACGCCCGGTCGATCGCGACCAGAAACCCGTGATGACCGTCGCCAATAGCCCCCTGGGCCAGATCTGCACGCAGCCTATCGGCGCGGGTGCGCGCCACCTCTACATCGTTCACGCGCACGCAGATTTCGAAGCGCTCCGAGGAACCCGGCTTGCGCACCCATCCGGAGACGCATCCGTTCACAAAACAATCGATGCCACCTTCGATAAATGCGCTCACTGCTCTTCCCCAAACGATGATTCGGCCAGCATTTGATGTGCTGCCATCAGCACAGCCTGCCCGTCACGATGCCCTACGACTCTGGAGGGAACCCCGGCATTGACGGTCCAGGCTTTCAATCGCGACTTGACGAGCGACAGGGCGCCCACGGTCGCCCCCTCCTCCAGCGTCGCACCTGGAAGCACCACAGAATTCGCACCGACAACGGTATGTCGTGCCAGCACGACCGGCGATGTCATCGGTCGGCGCCACTTTGCGGGCACCAAGGGTCCGCACAGGAACGACGACGTTAAATCGTCGGTTGAGGAAAGGATCCTGGCACCGTGCGAGATGCAGGCGAAGTCGTCAATATGGATGGACCCGGCCCCGAAAACGCTGGCATGGGCCGAGATATGCACGAAATTACCGATTTCCAAATCAGCCGACATGGTGATGACACAGAAGGGGTCGATGCGCACATGGGAGCCGATTCGGATCTTCGGGCAACCGACGAGGACGCAGGACGGATGAATTCGAACGTTCTCGCCGAGGGCCGCGAACCCGAGGCCCTCGAGCTCGGCTCGGGAAAGATATGCCGCGTTATGCATTTCAGGAAAGGCGCTTGGGACCTGTGATACCGAACAGGGTTTGATCGGCCACCTCGTTCCGGGTTATCCAGCGTCCGCCTGACGCTGGCGTCGCAGAATAGACCATCTGCCCGAGATCGAAGAAGAAGATGTGACGGGCGACCGGGGCAAAAGCCTCCTTCGCCGCGCGCAGAAAAGTTGCAAGCATCGCCGAGAAAACCGCCGACTGGGTAATGATCAGCACCTGGGTGTCGGTTTCTAGTTGTGCCAGCACGCGCCGGTGCTGGCGCGCAAGCAGGCTTCGACAATCGCAACCATCTCCCCCACTTCCTGCTCGGTTGCATCCGGATAGACCGGAAGGCAGCACATGCGTGCGGCGAGATCTTCTGCTACGGGACAGGCATGGAGCTGTCGCGCATCCGTACATTGGGAAAGAGATGGGGCGTAGTAGCGGCGGATCTCCATATTTCGTCTGCGCGTTTCCAATGTAAAGCGGTCGGCTGCCCCGCCTGTCGGCAGCAGCAGTGGAAAAAACTGCCAGGCGCCGTCTTCCGGGCTCGTCCGGCACTGCACCTCTGGAAAATCCCGCATCAGTGCGGCATACCCTGCGGCCACCCTGCGACGACACGCAAGCTGAGTTGCAAATATTTCGGCCATCGCAAGGCCGATTGCCGCCTGAAATTCAGACATCTTGCCGTTGATACCCCAGTGCGGCGGCGCACCGTTCTCGGCTGCCGGAAGCCCAAAATTGAAAGCACGCCTCAGTCCGGTCTCGGTCGTGCGATGCGCAAACACGACACCGCCCTCTCCAATGCCGAAGGGTTTGGTGGCATGCAGTGAGTAGGCTTCGTACACCCACGGGTCTTTTTCTGGATTATCCCGTGCCACACCCAGCCCGGCCGCATTATCAATCACCAGCATCGCGCCGCGTCCCTGCGCGATACGCGCGTGCGCAGAAAGGTCTGTATGTAGGCCAAAGGGTTGCAGCACCACCGCCGCGCGTGCCCCTGTTTCCCTCAGCGCGCTTGAAAAAACCTCGGGACTCACGGTCCAGGTTGATGGGCACACGTCGACGAGCACGGGATCCGCGCCAGCCATTCGGACCGCGGAAAGGGTCGCGGGGAAGGTGAAGGCAGGAATCAATACGGGCCCCCTGATATCACCGGCAATCAGGGGCGCGGCGAGCGCTGCGGTTCCACTGGACGCCAGCACGCATATCGTGTTGTCGCCCCCCCAGGTTTCGGCAAACAGGTTTTCGAGGCGGGTGGCCAGAGGGCCGTAGTTCGAAAAGCGCCTGCATGCATAGGCTTCCTCAAGGAAGCCCGACCACCGGTCCACGGGCGGAATCGAGGGGCGAATCAGGGGATAATGCATTTTAAAGCGCTCTTCATTGAACTCGGGGCATCGGCGCCAAAGCAAAAACATTGAGTCCCG
>JBIKOF010000250.1:0-3937 GCA_044358205.1 Gammaproteobacteria bacterium
CCTGCAGGTGGTAGCGGAGGCCGTGTTCCGTGAGACGGGCCTTTTGCCTCACCTCAACCCCGGCACCATGAGCCCTGCAGAACTCGCGCGTCTCCGTGAGGTAGCGCCCAGCATGGGCATCATGCTTGAGTCCGCGGCTGAGCGACTCACCACCAAGGGCATGCCCCACCACGGCTCACCGGACAAGGTCCCGGCAGTGCGCCTGCAGACGCTGGAAGATGCCGGGCGCGCGAGAATCCCGTTCACCACTGGCATCCTCATCGGCATCGGTGAAACGCGGGAAGAGCGCATCGACTCGCTAATGGCTATCCGCGATGTGCATGCCCGGCATGGACACATCCAGGAAATCATCGTGCAGAATTTCCGGGCCAAACCCGGCACACGCATGGTGGATGCGCCGGAACCCGACCTCGATGAAATGCTCTGGACGATTGCGGTCACCCGGTTGCTGTTCGGGCCGCAGATGAGCGTCCAGGCGCCCCCCAATCTAAGCCCGGGGGTATTGCCGCAACTCGTGGCCGCCGGGATTAACGACTGGGGCGGAGTGTCGCCCTTGACGCCGGATTACGTGAACCCGGAAGCCCCATGGCCTCATCTGGACGAACTGGCGGCCGCCACCGAGGCTGCGGGTAAGTTGTTGCAGGAACGATTGACGGTCTATCCCCGCTACGCGCTGGACGGTGAAACTTGGCTCGCGCCTGCCTTTCGGACACCGGTACTCCAGCTCATCGACGGCGAAGGCTTGCCGCGCACTGACGTCTGGTGTCCGGGCGAGGAGGTGGCCCCGAGCAGCGCGGATCTGCAGCGGCTAGGCCGGGTGCCCGCGCAAATTTCCCCCGAGGTCGCCGACGCCGTTGCGCGAGGCGTGGCCGGCGAGGCACTGGACGAGGCTGCAATCGTGCGGCTGTTTCAGGCCCGTGGCGACGATTTCACCCACGTATGTCAGGCCGCCGATCGCCTGCGGGCCCTGTATCACGGGGATATCGTTTCCTACGTCGTCAATCGCAACATCAACTACACCAACGTCTGCTACTTCAAGTGCCAGTTCTGCGCGTTTTCTAAGGGCAAGCACTCGGAAAATCTGCGCGGCAAGCCCTACGATCTGGACCCGGCTGAAATAATCCGCCGGGTACGCGAAGCGTGGGAGCGAGGGGCGACCGAAGTGACCATGCAGGGCGGTATCCACCCGCAGTACACAGGTCAGACCTATCTCGACATTCTGGCCGCCGTGCGCGAGGCGGAGCCACGCATGCACGTGCATGCTTTCTCTCCGCTCGAGGTGTGGCAGGGCGCGGCGACGCTTGGTATTCCGCTACGCGAATTCCTGCAGCGCCTGCACGCCGCGGGACTCGGCACTTTGCCCGGCACGGCGGCGGAGGTGCTGGATGACGAAGTCCGTCGCGTGCTGTGTCCGGACAAAATCAATACCGCGCAGTGGTTCGAGGTCATGCGAACAGCGCATGAGGTGGGGTTCAAGACCACATCCACCATCATGTATGGCCATGTCGACCGTTATGAACACTGGGCGCGGCATCTCCTGCGCCTGCGCACCTTGCAGGCGGAAACGGGCGGCTTCACGGAATTCGTTCCGCTGGCGTTCGTGCACATGGAAGCCCCGCTTTATTTGAAAGGGCGGGCACGCAAGGGGCCGACCTTCCGTGAAGCCGTGCTCATGCACGCTGTGGCGCGGCTTGCACTCAATCCGCTCATCACCAATATCCAGGCCTCTTGGGTGAAGATGGGACATGCCGGCGTGCGTGCTTGTCTCGCGGCCGGGGCCAACGATCTGGGCGGCACGCTCATGAATGAAAGCATCACGCGTGCGGCTGGCGCCAGCCACGGGCAGGAAACGCACCCCCTCGAGATGGTGGCCATGATAGAAGCCGCAGGACGTGTCGCCCGTCAGCGCTCTACCACCTATGGCGAAGTCAACGAAGAACGCATTGCAGCGGGCAGGGCATCGGGAGACTTGGCCGAGATCGTCAATACGCCGGCGCACGCCTTCGCGCGCACCGAGCGAAGGACGTTGGTGCGTAATCCTGGCTGAGGCCGCGCCAGAGTCGGGCGACGACAACTGAGGGGAGAACGGTCATGCAGAAAAACCTGCTCGAGGGTTTCAAGGTCCTGGACTTCACGCACGTACTGGCTGGACCCACCGCGACACGCCTGATGGTCGAGATGGGGGCAGAAGTCATCAAGGTGGAATTCCCCCCTATCGGGGATATCTCCCGCCTGCTGCCTACGATCAAGAACGGACGTAGCGCGTACTTCGTGCAGCAGAATCGCGGCAAGAAGAGCCTGTGCCTGAATCTCAAGACACCCGCCGGCAAGGCGATCGTTCACGACCTCATTCGCGAAGTGGACGTGGTGATTGAGAATTTCTCACCCGGCGTTGCCGCGCGCCTCGGAATCGGTTGGGAAGAGGTGCATGCCCTCAACCCGCGGGCGGTGATGTGTTCCATCTCGGCCTTTGGCCAGAGCGGCCCGTTATCGTCCCTGCCGGGATTCGATTACATCGCGCAGGCTTATGCCGGCGTAACCGCGATGATCGGCGAGCCCGACGACGCCCCGATGCTGCCCATGCTTGGGCTGGGTGACGTCAACACTGGGGTCCATGCCGCGTGCGCAATCGGTTATGCGCTGCTTCACCGCGAACGCGGAGGGGAAGGGCAGTATCTCGATATTTCCCTTCTGGATGCCTACGCCCATTGCCACGAGATCAACGTGGCGATGTACAGCATGACAGGGCACTCTCCCAGTCGCGCCGGCAACCATCACTACGCCGTCTGCCCACTCGGGCTATTCAAGGGCCAGTCGCGCTATCTGTGCATTATCACGCTTGATAACCAGTGGCCGGCCCTTTGCAGCGCCATGGGCCACGCGGATCTCGCTACCGATCCGCGTTTCAATACCAATGCCAATCGGGTGGCGCATGCCAGCGAGGTCATCGCCCTCATTCAGGCCTGGGTGGATTCGATTGGGAACGATGATGAGGTTTTGCGGTTACTTGAGGAGGCACACGTCCCGTGCGCGCCTATCCTCACCATCCGCGAACTGGTTGAACATCCGCACATGCAGCAGCGAGGGACGGTTCGCCCGGTTGAAGATCCCAAGTTGGGTCGTGCGGTGTTCCCCGGAATGCCGCTGCGTTTCTCGGGCTTCCCGCACAACGTGCCACTGGAGGCCGCGTCGCTCGGTGCCAGCAACGACGAAGTACTGGCGGAAGTTCTGGGTTATTCCGCGGACAAGATCGCCGGTCTCGTCGCCGAGGGCGTGCTCTACAGCAACCCGGACACCTGAGCGTAGGAAACGTCCGGCGTTGACAGCGACGGCGACGCTGCCGACGCTCGCGAATTCAGGGATGGCTTTCCGCCGCCCGCATCGGCCCGTGGGCCAAGGGAAAAAGTCTATGCAAAATCCTGTCGAGTCCCGGTTCACCGGGACCCCTGCCATGGGGCTGGCGCCGGCCGCGGCGCTGATCGTGTTGCTGTTTTCGGGTCAGGCGCAGGCGGCGGGGGAAACCCGCGCTGACATGGACGCCTGGCTGGCTCAGGAGCCCTCCAGCCTGCCTGCCCCCGGCACCCGAATCACGTCTGCCGAGCTCGAAGGCGTGCGGGCCCTCATAGCACCCGGCTATATCGACCACGTGAACCATCCCGAACTCGATTGGGAAATTCAGGCGACGGGTGACTATCCCCCGCCGGAATCCTTTCAGGCGGCAACTGCGGCGAACGCCGACAAGGTTACGCTGACCGCAGAGGGCAACCTGGAAGGTTATGGCGCAGGTCGGCCTTTCGATCCTGAGACCTTCGACGATATCAGCCCGACCGAAGCAGGCATGCGCGTGGCATGGAACCATGTCTATCGCTGGCAATATTACGGCTACAAGCTCGATGCGCTGAACATGACCTACATCCAGGCAGGCGGGACGTCGAAC
>JBIKOF010000251.1:0-3932 GCA_044358205.1 Gammaproteobacteria bacterium
GAACCGTCGTACTCGACGCCGAGCGCAATTTTCACGGCGAAGTTCGACGCTGGACTGACCGGGCGGAAGGCAGGACTCAGCCCTGGGGTGGAAGCAGACGGCGCGCTTCTTCCTGTTGGACGGCGTTTCCGGTTTGCAGGACCTCGTCGAGGATCTGTCGCGCCCCATCAGCGTCGCCCAGTTCCAGATAGGCCTTCGCAAGACTCAGCTTGGTGTCGGTTTCATACAGCGGACTGGGCTCATCGGCATCGTCCAGGTCGAGGTCGAGAGCGATATCCTCGCGGTTACGCTGGTCCGCCGGTTTCTCCAGCAATCCGGGATCGAGCGAGAGGGTGTCGATCAGCGAGCCCGGGCCCCCGTCGAGCGTGAACTCGAAGTCGCGGTCGTCGCCATCGGCATCCAAGGGCTCCAACGCCAGATCAGGGCCCGGTTCCGCGTCGACGTCCAGGCTGGCGATAGAGGCTTCCATAGACCGCGTGATCTCGGCCAATGATTCCCCGGCGGCCTGTTCCGGGGCCACGACAGTCTGTTCCAGGTCTTTCAGCACTTCACGCATGTTCAGCGTTTCGAGGTCGGTGGTGTCCTGGAGAGAAAGGTCAAATTCCAGATCGCCCTCGCTGCTTGCCGGCTCCAGATTGGAAGCCGCCGGTGCACGCAGGGCACCCCCGGTATCCCGCAGCGAAAGATCGAGGTCGACGCTGCGGGCAAGCGGATCGAGTTCCAGCGCCAGAGCCTGAGACAGATCGGTCGTGTCGCCCAGGCCCCCGATATCGAATTCGAGGTGGTAATCCTCCGCTCGGGAGTCCGGGCCACCTGGCGCCGCGGTGGCGGGGGTCTCGCCTGGCCAGATGGTGTCGGCAAGATCGAACTCCACGCTCTGATCGAGTACCTCGGGGGGAACCGGCGCACGGGGGTCGCGCGCGCCCGTGTGCTCCCTATCAATGCCAAGTCCCGTGGCAATGTCGACCACCACGGGGCGGGCGCTGCCCGGTTCGGGCGTTGCGGCCAGGTCGAGATCGAGGGCGGGCGCACTCGCGAGGGGCCGGTTTGCGTCGCCTGTTGCCGCACCCGGCACGGCGGGCGGTGCACTGATGTCCACAAACTCGGTGGTCGGACGCGCATCGTCCGACGCCACCTCCTCGGGGCCCGTGATCGGCGCAAACAGCGCACGGCCGGGTGACATCTCCTGCCACATCGCCAGCGCGTCCTGCCAAAGAGGGCTGTCCACCCCCACCGCCAGGTGCAGTTCTCGCGCGGCTTCCTCAAAACTGCGTCGGCGATTGGCGGCATACAGCACCTCGAGCAGGCGGAGCTTGTACGCATGGTGATCGGGGCGCGTGCGAATGGCGGCGCGGACCAGATCCTCAGCCTCCTCGAAGCGCTCGTAGGCGAGAAAGATGTTCACTTCCTCGAGCGAATCCGGCTCGCCGGCACCCGGCGGTACAGTGAGACGCACGGTCTCCAGCGTCGAATTGTCTGAGCCGGTAATTTCTTCCACCGACATCCCCGCCGGTGGCCCTTGCGCCCACAGCGGCGGAGGCGCCTCGACCTCGGCCAGCGGCATGGGTTCCGGCGTCAAAAGCGGGGGGCTGCTTGCCGCCTGACGACGGCGGTAGCCCCACCACCCAACGAGCAGCACCCCGACGGCGAGGGCGCCCAGCAGCGGCGTTGATGTCAGCGAGGCACTCACGTCGTCGAGCGCCATGGGTGCGGGCGCTCCGGCGCCATTCGAGGCCCCTTGCGCCGCAGAGCGCGCGGCCGCCTCGAGCGCGGCCACCCGCGTCTGGAGCACGGCGAGCTCCTTATCCTTGGCGGCAATCTGCTGCTTGAAGAGACTGATGATCTCGTCCGCTTCCTTGGCCTTGGCGCGGAGTTCCTCATTTTCGTGGGCCACCACATCGGCCTGCTCGAGGGCGAGTGCACCATCGGCGGCCCCGCCCGTGCCTTCGGTCGTGGCGCTGCCTTCAGCCGGGAGCTCTGGTACCTCCAGCTTCAGACGCGGACCTTCCTTTGCGGGTGCCTCGGCCTCCAGTGCTTCCTCGAGGGCATCGGGCGTGGATTCGTCCAGCTCGTCGAACAATCCGTCTTCCGCGCCAGTATCGGGCTCTGCTGAGGGCGCGGGTGGTGCGGGCGCCGCGGCCGTGGGTTCCGGTGGCGTGGGTGGACTGGACTCGGTTTGCGGCGGCGCCGGTGGCGCCGAGGTTTCAAGCTTCGCGGTCGCGGCGGGCGGCGGTGTGTCCGCGGGCGCGGGGGCTGCGGATTTCGAGGGCTCGGCATCGGGGGCCGACGCAGGCCGTAGCAAGACATCCCGCTGGGCGGTTTGGCGATCGAACTCCGCCCGTGCATCGCCTGCAGTGAGCGTGCGTGCCTCGGCTTCATCCGGCAGTCGAACCCGCGCAGTCTGGCGCAGGAAATGGACATTCTGGTGCGCAAAAGCCTCGGGGTTGGCGCGCACCAGCGCAGTGAGCATCTGGTAGACGCTGATATCTGGCGCCGGGCGGTTCTGCATCGCCAGGCCCCAGGCCGTGGTCGCAGGCGTGACGGCGATCACATCCCCTGGCGCGGGTCGCCCAGCATCACCCGTGGCTGCCGGGACCGGCTCGGCCGCCGCTTGAACCATCGCCGAGGGCGCCGCCACAGGCACTGCTGTAGTTTGTGGGGGTATCGTTGCGGGCGGCAGCGCCGCGGTGGCGACGGGCGCAGGTGCCGCGACCGGTTGCGGCAGGGCATAGGTGGGAGGGTCGAGCAACACTGTGTACTCGCGCACGATTCGGCCATTGGCCCAGGCGAGTTCCACCAGAAAATTGAGGAAGGGTTCGCGCACGGCATCGGCGGTAGTGACCCGCAGATATTCCTGGCCGGGTTGCTCAGACACGAGCTCGAAGCGCAGTGACAAGAGCACGGCATCGCGGCCAACACCCGCACGCTCGAACTGCGTTGCATCGGCCAGGCGGGCCGCCACGGTATCCAGGTCTGGCGGCGTCGCGCCGACCACCGGGATCCTTGCCTCGAAGGGCTGGTTAAGGCTTGAGGTCGTTTCTATGGGGCCAAGCCCCATTGCCTGGACAACGGCCGCGAGCAGGGTCGTCATGAAAAAGACCGCGGCTCTTGTCCGTCGCATGCTGCGCTACCTGTATCCGGGCGTGGCTAGGATCGGTTGGACTTTAACTTACAAATACGCCTCAACCAACCGTTCAGCGATCTGCACGCTGTTCAACGCCGCCCCCTTGCGGACATTGTCGGCCACCACCCACAGATTCAGGCCACGGGGGTGCGAAATGTCCTCCCGGATTCTGCCCACGAAGACGGCGTCGGCATGGGCTGCATCGGTAACCGCCGTCGGGTAGCCCCCATCGCTGCGGGTATCGATGACTTTCACGCCCGGGGCTTTTTCCAACAGCGCGCGCGCTGCTTCGGCGGTGATCTTCTCGCGGGTTTCGATGTGGACGGCTTCCGAATGCCCAAAAAACACCGGCACCCGAACGGTCGTGGGATTCACCGCGATGCGCTCATCTCCCATGATCTTGCGCGTCTCCCACAGCATCTTCATTTCTTCCTTCGTATAGCCGTTGTCCATGAAGACGTCGATATGAGGCAGGCAGTTGAAGGCAATCTGCTTGGGGTAGACCTTGCTTTCCACCGGCTTGGCATTGAGCAGCGCTGCGGTCTGCTGCGCAAGTTCCTCGATGGCCTCCTTGCCTGTGCCCGATACCGCCTGATAGGTGCAGACATTGATGCGCTCGATGCCTACCGCGTCATAGATGGGCTTCAGGGCGACCAGCATCTGGATGGTCGAGCAGTTCGGGTTGGCAATGATGCCCCGGTTGCGATACTGCGCGATGGCCTCCGGATTGACCTCGGGCACGATCAGCGGAATGTCGTCGTCGTAGCGAAACTGGGAGGTATTGTCGATGACGACGCAGCCCGCCGCC
>JBIKOF010000252.1:0-3929 GCA_044358205.1 Gammaproteobacteria bacterium
CTGCATACAAGCTTCCCGCCGGAGGTCAATCTCAACCTCGAATGCGTCACGGACTGGCTTGCGAGCCACGAATGCCTCACGCCTCGCCTCCAGCGCACCCGCGATCACGCACTGTGGCACCTCTCGGACGGCGCCGTATGGCGCCTGATGACCTTCATCGACGGGACCTGTTTTCATGCCCTGCCCTCGCGTGCGCACGCGACGACGGCGGGCCGCATGCTGGGCGATTTCCACGCGGCGCTCATCGATTTCAATGATCCACTGCCCTGGCAACGACCGCCTGTGCATGAACCTGCGCGCCATCGCGCATTCCTCCTGAAGACGCTGGAAATGCACACCGGGCATCCGCGCTTCAGCGAAGTTGCAGCGCTGGCGACCTCGCTGATGGAGGCACTCGATGCGCTGCCGCCCGTCGCGGACTCCCAACCGCGTCTTCTTCACGGCGACCCCAAGCTTTCGAACCTGCTTTTCGGGCCCGCCGCGGAGGCGCGCTGTATGGTGGACCTGGACACGCTGGTTCACGCAGGACTGCCCTACGAAATTGGGGATGCGCTGCGCTCCTGGTGCAATCCGCTGGCCGAAGATGCACCCGAAGGCCACTTTGATTTTGATTTCTTCGAAGCCGCACTGAGCGGCTATGCACAAGCGAGTCGCGGCTGGCTGCAGACAGACGAAGCGACACAGTTCGTCACCGCCACCGAAACCATTTTCATCGAGCTCGCCATGCGCTTTGCCGCTGACACGCTGAACGAGGCCTACTTCGGCTGGAACCCCGAACGCTTCGCGTCCCGCGCGGAGCACAATCTCCTGAGAGCTCGTAATCAGTGGACCTGTGCCCGCTTACTCAGTGCACAGCGCGAACGCGCCGAAGCGGTGGTGAAGTCGCTGTTCGGAGCCGCTCGATGACAGACACCCCCAATACTGCCTGTGAGCTTTGCGGTAGCGCGCACAAGCGCACGCTTCATCGCATCGGGGGATATGACATCCAGCAGTGTGAAGCCTGCGGTTTTGCCCACATTCACCCCTTTCCGGCCCGTGCCGCGCGTGCCGCGTTCTACGCGGGCAGCGAGGTGGCCGCGCGCAAGGAAAAGAAGAAGCGCGGACCTTTGAAACGTGTCGCCGCGTTCGCCAGACACTGGCTGCGCAGGGTCTCGGGGCGCACGAAAGGCACGGTATTTCTGCGCGAACTCACCCGGCGTCTGCCTGCCGGCAGCCATGTCCTCGATATTGGCTGTGGCACGGGTGCGTTCCTCGCCACGGCCCGCACCCGTTACCAATGCACCGGTATCGAGATCTCGGAAGACCTCGCAGCGCTCGCGCGCGAGCTGGGGGTCGAAGTGCTGGTGGGTGACTTCTGTGAGTACCCTTTCGGCGAACGCCGCTTCGACGCGATTGCCATGGTCTCTCTGCTCGAACACCTCCATCAGCCGCTGGCGGCCCTGCGCCAGTGCCATGCGCTGCTGGCGAACGGCGGTTTGCTGCTATTGAAAACCGTGAATCACGGGGGACTGAATCGGCGTGTGATGGGCGCGAACTGGAGTGGCTATCGTCCACCCGATCATCTTGTGTATTTCGATCCGGCCTCGCTGACACGCGCGCTGGAAACGGCAGGCTTTCGCAACATCAAAATCCGAGCCTCGCTTTTGAACGACAGCTTCTACTGCTATGCCGAACGCGACGATGGGTCGCAAAGCGTGGCGGGAATGGCTGCATGATGATCGAGGAAACCGCTGCAGCCGCGGAGGCATCTCTGCGCAGCTGGCACGAGGAATGTCAGTCTGCCTGGCTCTACCGGGTAATCGCGGATCACGAGGAAGAGCGCGCCGTCTCGGACATGTTTCGCGCACTTGCCGAGGCGGCGGAGAGTCAGGCGTCGCTATGGGCGCGACAACGGTCGACGCCGCCCCCACCTTTCCGACCGGACCCTCGGGCACGACTCGCGGCTGGCCTCATTCGCTGGCTGGGCCCCCGCGCGGTCAAGCCCATGCTGGCGAGTCTCAAGGTCCGCGGGCTATCGGCTTTGTCGAATCGCGGGAGCGGCCTCACGCACGCCATGCCCACCGAGGTCGGAGAGGTGGGCGCCCGCCACCGAGGGGTGGCGAGCGGCGGCAACCTCAGAGCGGCGGTATTCGGCGTCAATGACGGACTTGTCTCCAATACCTGCCTCATTCTGGGTGTCGCAGGCGCGGGTGGAGATGCCAAAACCCTACTCGGCACAGGCGTTGCCGGCCTGATGGCAGGCGCGTTATCCATGGCTGCCGGGGAATATGTCTCGATGCGGTCCCAGCGGGAAGTTTTCGAGTCGCAGATTGCCCTGGAGCGCGCGGAGCTCGCGCAGTATCCGGAGGAAGAAATCGAGGAGCTCGCGCTTATTTATCAGGCGCGCGGGCTGGAACTCGACGCGGCGCGGCGTTTCGCCCGGGAGCTCGTGCGGACGCCTGAGCATGCGCTGGATACCTTGGCGCGCGAGGAGCTGGGACTCAATCCCGACGAGCTTGGCTCGCCCTGGGGTGCCGCATCCGCATCCTTCGGAGCCTTTGCGGGCGGGGCCCTGATCCCGCTCATGCCCTGGATCTTCGGCGCTGCTGCCAGCTTGCAGGTCAGTCTTGGCCTCGCGGTGACAAGCCTTTTCGCCGTGGGGGCAAGCCTCAGCCTCTTCACCGGCCGCGGCGCGCTCGCCAGCGGCATGCGTATGGTCCTGATTGGGGCAGGCGCGGGCGCCGCCACTTGGGGCATCGGCCAACTCTTCGGCGTAGCGGCAGGGGCGCTCTGATCGAGGATCAACGCGAGCCCGGCACGCCTGCCGGGTCTGCGTCGGAACCACCAGACAGTGGGCGTGGCGCATCGTGGACCGCTAGAATCCAGCCTTCACAAATTAAATGAGCACGAGGGGAGCAGCGATGGATCTTGGACTCAAGGGCAAGGGCGTCATCGTCACGGGCGCCAGCAAGGGCATCGGTAAGGCCATCGCGCTCGCGTTTGCCGCCGAGGGCGCCAACCTCGCCATTTGCGCACGCGGCGCCGAAGCGCTGGAAGCCGCGCGCGCCGAAATTGCGGCACATGGCGTGAAAGTTCACGCTGCATCCTGCGATGTGGGCAACCCGGATGCCTTGAATGCCTTTCTCGATGGTGCCCATGCGGCACTCGGGCGCGTGGACGTGCTCATCAACAACCCCTCGGGCTTTGGCGTCACCGACGATGAAGCCGGTTGGGCCGCCAGTCTTGCCGTCGACGTCATGGCCCCGGTGCGCGCCACCTGGAAGGTAGTGCCCTGGCTGGAAAAACAGGGTGGTGGCGCGGTGGTTCACATCAGCTCGATTTCGGGCATGGAAGCGAGCCTTCCGGGTGTTGCCGCCTATGCCGCCGTGAAGGCTGCCCTCATCAGCCACTCGAAGAGCATGGCGATGGAACTCGCGCCGAAGGGTATCCGGGTGAACTGCGTGGCGCCGGGTTCGATCGATTTCCCCGGCGGGTTCTGGGAACAGATCCACAACTCCAACAAGCCCTTCTATGACATGGTGGTGGGTTCCATTCCCTTCGGGCGCATGGGTCGCCCGGAAGAAGTGGCCAATGCCGTGGTGTTCCTTGCCTCCAGCAAGGCGAGCTGGGTCTCCGGCGCGCTGCTTCCGGTGGATGGCGTGCAGCACAAGAGCAATCTCTAAGGCATCGGCGCTGTGCCGTCGCCCGCGTCTATCGTTCGCGCCGGCATTGCGTGCGGAGTGCTCGCGCCCCTCTGGTGGGTGGCCTGCATCTTTGGACTCGGGCTCTTCGTGCCCGGTTACTCCCTCAGTGCCGATTTCATCTCGGCGCTGGGGGCTCGCGGAAGCCCGGTCGAATCCTTCATGGTCTATGGCGGATTTGGTCTCTCGGGCGTGCTTTATCTCGCCTTCGCCTGTGCAGCTGCCTGGCAGATGCGGCATGACCGGTGG
>JBIKOF010000253.1:0-3924 GCA_044358205.1 Gammaproteobacteria bacterium
TGTCGCTGGAAAAAATGCAGATGGCGCTCGAGTTCGGTGCCACGCACACCATCGATCCGGGTGCCGATATGGTGAAGCAGGTCGCCGCCATGACCAATGGCATCGGTGTGGATTACGCCTTCGATGTGGTCGGCCACAGCAAAGTCATCGAGCAGTGCATCAAGGCCACTCGCAAGAACGGCACCGCTGTGCTGGTCGGCGTAGGACGACTGGACGACCGCTTCTCCGTGAACGCGGCAATCCTTCCGTTCACGGCCAAGACCATCAAGGGCTGCATGTATGGCAGCGCCAATTTCAAGGTCGATTTCCCGATGTATCTCGACCTCTATAAAGCAGGCAAGCTCGACCTGGACCGCCTCGTCACCCGCACTTACTCGCTGGACGATGCACCCCAAGCGTTTGCTGATATGCAGGCTGGTAAAAACGCGCGCGGCGTCATTGTGCACTGAACCGGTGTCCGGGCAGCCCGCGCAGCTTGAAAGGCTCGCGCAGGCTGCTCATCTTCGGGGGGATGTCGGGAGGCGGCGCGCCTCGTCACACAGCGGACGGACATGACCCATGGGCTGGGATATCCACGTCACTGATCTCGAACGCGGCGAAGAAATTCGCCGCAGCTTCAGCCAACCGGTCCTGAGGGTTGGACGCCACTCCGAAGTGGAGCTCGTCCTGCGCCATCAAATGCTCTCCCGGGTGCACCTTACGCTCAGCGCAGACGAGGGCCGCTATTTCGCGGAGGACAGCAGTCGTAACGGCAGTTTCCTGCAGGTCGGCACCGAGTGGGAACGCATTGAAGGGCGCCGCGCGCTGCAACTGCCAGTCACCATCCGCCTCGCGGACTTCTCCCTGCGTATCGATTTTCAGGCCGAGCAGGATTGGGACAAGTCCGTCATCATCCCCGCCGGACATCTCGTGAAGCGCAGCGAGGCCATCATGGTTTTCGACCTGTGCGAGTCCTCGCGCATCGCAAACGAGAACGACCATATGGCCTATCACCTGAAGACCCGCCTGCAGCAGCTGGTCGAACCGCTCATGCAGGAGTACGACGCCCGCTTCTTCAAAGGCACGGGCGATGGCTTTCTCGCCACCTTTGCCTCTGCCGCCAAGGCCACGCGCGCAGCGCTGGAGATCGGGCTGCGTATCGAACAGCGCAATGCGCGCACCACCAATCCGCCGATTCATTACCGCATTGCGCTGCACTTCGGGGACACCTGGGAGATTTCCACCGGAACCGAAGACATGCACGGTAACGATCTCAACATCGCTTTCCGGATCGAGGGAGTACAGGCCGAGTCTTTCGCCGAACCCGCCACAACACTCCCGCGCATGGATCGCATCGTGTGTTCGGCCGCGTTACAGACTGAGGTCCAAGACGCGGAAGAAAGCACGCTGGCTGTGCGCTTTACGCCACTCGGGGAGGCGCGCCTGAAAGGTATTCAGGAGCCGGTTCGATTGTCCCTGGTCGAAAACAGAAACTGACACGGGTGCCTTTCTCGCCATGACCAGAGTCGTGATCGTGGGTGGATCCATGGCCGGGCTCGCCGCGGGCGTGGCTCTGCATCATCTGGGATTTGATGTCAGCATTCACGAACGCGCCGGCGAGGAACTGGCAAGTCGAGGGGCGGGCATCGCAACCCACGATGTGCTCTATGCCGCACTGAAGGATGTGGGCGTCACGTTGCGCGAAAACATGGGCATTGCCTCTCATGGGCGCACCTTGCTGGATGCCGTTGGACACGTGGTACACACCCATGAGATGCCGCAGATCATGACCTCATGGGGCTTGATGTACCGCTTCCTGCGCGCGCAGTTCCCCGATGAGCGATTCCACAATGGAAATGTCTTTGCCTCGCTCTCGCAGAACGGCAAACGGGTGCGGGCAACGTTCACCAACGGGCTCGAGATCGATGCGGATTGGCTTATCGGTGCTGACGGCACGCGCTCGGCGGTGCGGCCATGGGTTGCGCCGCAGGCGCGCATCAACGATTGCGGCTATTTCAGCTGGCGTGGGCTTACGGACGAGTCCGCGATTCCTGCCGAGATCCTCCTTCAGTTGTCGTATCGCATGACGCTCTCGCTGAATCCCGGCGGGCATTGGCTTGGGTATCTCGTGGCCGGACGCGGCGATGATCTGCGACCGGGCCACCGCTGGTTCAACTGGGTGTGGTACCGCACCGCCAATCCCGAAAGCCTTGCCAACCATCTGACGGATGCGAGCGGACAACACCATCCGCAAGGCATCCCACCTCCGCTCATCAAACCGCAACTGATCGCCGCAATGCGGGAGGAAGCGCATGCGCTCCTGCCGCCGCAGGCGCGTGCGGTCGTTGAGGCGACGCCCACGCCTTTCCTGCAGCCCATCGTCGATATCGATGCCGAGCGACTGGTGTTTGACCGGGTCTGCCTGATCGGGGATGCCGCCATCACTGCCCGGCCGCATATCGGGCTGGGCGTATCCAAGGCCGTTGAGGATGCCGTAGGTCTGGCACATGCCCTGGCCGGGGAGCCTGGAGCACTGGCGCAATGGGAGGCATCCCGACTGCGGTACGGCAAGGCGGCTTTCGCGTTCAGTCGCAATCTGGGCAGCTACATCGGCCCTCCTCCAGCGACCGACACGCAGCGCGAGAAAGCGGCCTGGCACCAGCGGCCGGAGGTTTTCCTGTCCGCCACCGCGCCGGCCAATCCGGCACCATGGCTGGGTCTCTAAACGTGCGAGGCTGCTCCAGCTAACGCGCGTGGTGATGGCGCACGACGCGCGTGCCCTGTAGCCACGCCGCGAGCAGCAGCAGGCCAGCACCGGAAAAAGCGAGGCCCGGCGTGTAACCAAACCTGTCGATGACCCGCCCCAACATCCAGGCGCCACTGGCCTGACCCGCAAACAGCACAAAGGCCATCATCGATACCGCAGAGCCGCGTGCTTCGGGCAGCAATTCGGTCGAGAGCGTCTGCAAGGTGTTGTGCATCAGATAGATCGCAAAGCCCAGCAGCGTGAGCAGCGGTGCCGCAACCGCCCAATTCCGCGAGAACGCCAGACCAAAGAATGCGAGCAGCATCAGAACCCCGCTGCTCGCGATCATGCGTCGAGGCCCGAGACGACGCATAAGCCAGGCAACCGACAAGGTGTAGGCCAGGCTACCCAACCCCACACACATCAGCAGCAGGCCCACAGCCGTCAGACTGACCCCATACGCTTCGCGTAGCAGTGCGCCGAGAAAGGCCGTTCCCCCAAACAGCAGCATGCCTTCGAGAAACACGCCGGCCATCACTTCCCGTCCCTCCCTGAAAGTGAGTACCCGGGAGTAGCGCGACAAGGCACCACTGAGCTGGGTTACCGGTGCGGCCGGAAGGGTCAATCGGCGGGTGTACACGAACACCAGCAGCGCGACTCCAAGGGTGAAGGCGCCGTAGGCGAAGAAGAGGCTGCGCCAGCCAAAATGATCGGCCCAGATCCCGCCAACACCCGCCCCGGCCACCTGCCCTAGCACTACCCCGCTCATGTAATTACCGAGCGCACGCTGGCGATCGGCAATAGGCACATGGTCGCCAATGAACGCTAGCGACAAGGGCACAGTGGCCGCCCCCAGCATGCCGGTAAAGAAGCGCCAGGTGACGAGATCGGACAGTTCACGCGCTGTGCCACACAGCGCGATGGTGGTCGCGGACAAGGTCATGGAAATGAGGATGACCCGCAGCTTGCCGAAACGATCACCCAGCGGGCCATAGAACAGTACGCACAGGCCGTAGGTCATCGAATAAGCCGTGATGATGAGGCTGGCATCCCCGATGCCCACCTTGAATTCGCCGGCGATCACCGGCAGGAGGGGGTCCACCACGCGCATCACTGCAATGGCGGCAAAGCCGGCAACGCTCAGGATAAAAACGATGAATCGCACCCGCGAAGTGTAGCGGGTTTGGCGGCGTCGAGGA
>JBIKOF010000254.1:0-3923 GCA_044358205.1 Gammaproteobacteria bacterium
CCGCGAACCCGGCGTAGTCCAGCATCGGCTGATGACCCTGCTGGTAATGATTTTCGGGATCTTCGAGTGGCGGGTGCGCACCGGGCGTCTTCTCAATCCCGGCGCAGCCTATGTCTTTCCGGTATCGAACATGCTCGGCGGCGTGATGATGCTCACCCACAGTCATGTGCTGGAAAACATTCAGGAGGCGCTGCTCATCGAGCTCAGCCATATCCCCATCGGGGTGCTCGCGCTGGTGGCAGGTTCGGCGCGCTGGTTGGAACTGCGCGCAGATTCGCCGGTGCGCGAACGGGCGGGCTGGGTATGGCCGCTCGCCTTCGTAGGGGTGGGTCTGGTGCTGCTGTTCTACCGCGAAAGCTGAGGCAAAAACTGCCTTACTTCATCCAGCGCGGCCGACCGCGGCCTCAGGCCATGAGACGACCCAGCGCCTCGCGATACTTTGCGGCCGTCTGCGCAATGATGGCTGGCGGCAGCCGTGGTCCCGGTGGCTTCTTGTCCCAGTCCAGGGTCTCCAGATAGTCCCGAACAAACTGCTTGTCGAAGCTGGGCGGACTGATCCCTGGGCGATAATCCTGCAGCGGCCAGAAGCGCGAGGAATCTGGCGTCAGTGCCTCATCCATCAAGCGCACTTCACCTGCTTCATCCAGACCGAACTCGAATTTCGTATCCGCAATGATGATGCCTCGCGCCTGCGCGTAAGCCGCGGCTTCTGTATAGAGCGAGAGCGCGAGGCGTCGCACTTCGGCGGCATAGGCTTTCCCAAGCAATCGTTCGGTGGTGACGTAGTCGATGTTCTCGTCGTGTGCGCCGGCAGCGGCCTTGGTGGACGGCGTGAACAAGGCCTCCGGGAGGCGATCAGCTTGGCGTAGGCCGGTCGGCAACTGAATGCCGCATACGGCGCCGGAAGCCTGATATTCCTTCCAGCCCGACCCAATGAGATAGCCACGTACCACAGCCTCAACCATCAGCGGCTTCAGACGCCGCACGATGACCGCACGGCCCGCGACCTGGGCGCGCTCCGCGGGATCCGTGAGGACATCTTCAAGGCGCAAGTCGGACAGGTGATTAGGCACGCGATCGCGAAAACGTGCGAACCAGAAATTGGACAATGCTGTCAGCATCGCGCCCTTGCCGGGAATGGGATCGGGCAGCACCACATCGAAAGCCGACAGGCGATCGGTGGCCACAAGCAGCAGATGATCATCGCCCACGGCGTAGAGATCCCGCACCTTGCCACGCGCGATCAGCGGGACGCTGTGCAGACTGGACTCGAACAGCGTGGTGGAGAAGACAGCTTCGTCGATGGGGGTCATGACAGAACTCCAGATGCAGGGGCCGCGACAACAGGCCGCGCGAGGCGAGGCAGGTCCCCCCGCTCTCCCATGGCGTGCGCGATGAGCAGGCGTTTCAAAGGCGCGGTGCGCTCCGTGAGCGACAAGCCCATGCGCCGCAAGCCGGCGAGCAAGGGATTGGTTCGCGCAAACCCTTCGTTGAGCGCCTCGGTCAACGCGATCATGGTGAGATTGCCCGGGCGGCGCTGGCGAGAATAACGTCGGAGCAGCGTCTGGGGATGGGCAAGCGCGGCCGGAGACGCGTTAGCCAAGAGCTCGGCAATGACTGCCGCATCCAGCAGGCCCAGATTCAGGCCCTGCCCCGCCAACGGGTGAATGACATGCGCGGCATCGCCCACTAAGGCCACGCGTCCGGCGGCATAGGTTCCCGCATGGCGACGCACCAAGGGAAATCCGAGGCGCGGGGTGGTTTCAAGCACCGCGCCCAGCCGCGCCTCGAAGGCCGCGGTGAGGCGGGCACAGAATTCCGCATCGTTGGCAGCCGTACCCCAGGCAGCTTCCTCGGGTGTGGTGGTCCAGACGATGGCGCACAAATCGGGCTCGGGCAGCGGCAGGAACGCCAAGGGACCCGTTGTCAGAAAACGCTGGCGCGCGATTCCGTCATGCGGACGCGCCGTACGCACATTGGCAACCAGCGCAGTCTGACCATAGTCCCGCTCGTCCACACCGAAACCGCAGAGTCGGCGCACTGCCGAATCTCGACCATCGCAGGCGAGCACTGTACGGGCACGCACTTCGCGGCCATCTGCCAGCGAAAGCAGACAACCGCGGCTGTCTTCGCGCGCGGCCGCCACTTCACCGCCAACGTCCGAGAGACTCCGACGCAGCGCGAGCGCACGGAGACTGGCAGTCGTAAGGTTGGCCATCTCGACCAACCAGGCGAGCGGGGACGGCGCGGACGTGGACTTGCCGAAGTGCAGCGAACCCGCATCCTGCTGTTCCCAAACCTCCATGCCGAGAAAAGGCGACACCCGGGCAACGTCCAGCGCGGGCCAGATCCCACACGCCGAGAGAATGCGGGAGGAGGCTGGCGTAAGAGCCACACTGCGCAAATCCCACCCGGTCGCGGGTGCAGTGGCCGCTTGCATCGGGCCGACCAGCGTAACCTCACGACCCGCATCGGCAAGCAGGCAGGCACTCACCGCGCCAACGATCCCACCGCCGACGATCGCGATTTCTGTGTCCAGCACTGTCATGCCTGCGCGCCCAGCGCCAAGCGCCCAAGAAGGCGGCGACGGAGCGGTGGAAAACGATCGAGGCCCATCAAGCCCAACGCCAACACCGCCGGGACCCCGGGCCAGGAGGACGTAAACAGCGCCGCCAACGCGTCGGTGGTGCGTGCGATGGCGCGGTGATCCGGCAGCCTTTGTGCGGCCAGCGTGTCCAGCGCCGGAACACCACCCGGATCGGCGCCTGAGGTGAGAAGCTCGGCCAGCCAGTCCAGGGTTGCCTGCACATCCCGCAGCCCGAGATTGAGTCCCTGTGCCGCATTGGGGTGCACCGTCGTCGCGGCATTACCCATCAACAGAAGGCGCGCGCCCGTAAGATGCGCCGCCCGCAGGCGTTGCAGCGGCCAGGGCCGACGCGGACCGGGCGCGGAAAAAAGTCCAAGCCGATAGCCAAAACGGTGCTGGGCATCTTCCAGGTACGCTTTGTCGGACAAACCGAGAAGTGCCTCTGCATCCCGCGTTCGCGCACAGCGCACCATCACATAGCGGCGCCCGCCAAGCGGCAGCAAGGCTTGGGGTCCACTGGTGGTGAAACGTTCACACGCGGTGTGCGCCTGCGGCCGCGAGACATCCACATTGCACACGAGCGCCACCTGATCGAAGTCTTCGCGGGCTGCTTCGATGCCCCCAAGCGTTCGGACTGTCGATTCGGTGCCGTCCGCGCCCACCAGCAGAGCCGTGCGCCAAATCTCGGCGCCCCCCGCACCGCGAACTTCGACGAGCCGCCGCGTGTCTTCGATGCGAGTTGCTTCGAGCGTGGTCTGCCAGTGGACCTCGACCCCCCGGGTGGCAGCGAGTCGTGCGAGCATCACCTGCTGCAGGCGGTCGGCCGGGCAGACGAAACCCAGCTCTGGTCGCGCGATGTCTTCGCGCCCAAGACGCAGCGCGCCGAAGTGCCCGCGCTGGGAGACGAGGATCTGATGGATAGGACAGGCCTGTGGCGCCAGCTCGGACCAGACTCCGAGCGATTCCAGAATAGCGACACTCCGGTGGTTCAGTGCCAGCCCCCGCGGATCGGGCGCAAGGCCGCGCGGCGGCAAAACGCGATCGACGATGGCAACCCGTAGACCCAGCGCGCTGCTGCCGACGGCAAGCGCAGCGCCCACGAGGCCTGCGCCGGCGATCACCAGGTCGAAATCACGCTGCACTGGCCTGCCGCATGGTCATTTCGATCTCGTCTACGGTTTTGGGCGCACCGGCGCTCAACACTTCATGCCCGTCCGCGGTGACGAGCACATCGTCTTCGATTCGGATCCCGATGTTCCACCAACGTTTGGCCAGGCCCTTCAGGGCTGGCGAAAGGTAGAGCCCAGGTTCCACTGTGGTCACCATGCCCGGCTCG
>JBIKOF010000255.1:0-3917 GCA_044358205.1 Gammaproteobacteria bacterium
TCGCTGGTGGACGCCATCAATCGGGCTACCGACACCATGCTGTCTGGCAAGGTGGCGGTGGTCGCCGGTTACGGCGATGTGGGTAAGGGCTCTTGCCAATCGCTGAAGGGCCAGGGCGCGCGCGTCATCGTGACCGAAATCGACCCCATCTGCGCCCTGCAGGCGGCGATGGAGGGGTATCAGGTGATGGGCATGGATGAGGCTTGCCGCATTGGCGACATTTTCGTCACCACCACGGGGTGCTGCGACGTCATCACCGAGCAGCACATCAAGCAGATGAAAGACCTTGCAATCGTCTGCAACATCGGGCACTTCGACAGCGAAATTCAGGTGGAGAAACTGCGTAAGTACAAGTGGCTCGAGATCAAACCACAGGTACACCGAATCGAACTGCGTCCTGGACGCAGCATCATCCTTCTCGCCGAGGGTCGTCTCGTGAATCTGGGTTGTGCCACGGGCCATCCAAGCTTCGTGATGTCGGCCAGTTTCACCAACCAGACCATCGCCCAGATCGAGTTCTTCAAGCACTCGAAGAACTATCCGGTCGGGGTCTACACCCTGCCGAAACTGCTCGACGAGAAGGTGGCGCGTCTGCACCTCGACAAACTTGGGGTGAAGCTTGATGTCCTGAGCAAGTCGCAGGCGTCCTATATGGGGCTGCCGGCCTCCGGCCCGTACAAGCCGGACCATTATCGGTACTGATTTCGCCCTGCCAGCCGAAGGTCGCAGGGGTTTACCCTGCGACCTACCGATATGAGCCTGCATCTCCACAATTCTCTTACCAGACGTAAAGAACGCTTCGTCCCGGGCGACCCCGGACGGGTGACGCTCTATGCCTGCGGCCCCACGGTCTATAACCCTCCGCACATCGGCAACGCCCGCGCCGCGGTGGTCTATGACGTGCTCTATCGGGTGCTGAAACGCCATTATCCGAACGTGGTCTATGCGCGGAACATCACCGACGTCGACGACAAGATTAATCTTGCGGCACGGGAGGAGGGGGTTCCTATCAGCACCATCTCCGCCCGCTACACCGCGGTCTATCACCGTGATGTGTCGGCGCTCGGGGTGCTACCGCCCGTCATCGAGCCGCGGGCGACCGAACACATTCCGGCCATGCTGGCGATGATCGATCGGCTGCTGAAAGACGGATATGCCTACGAGGCCGAAGGTCATGTGCTGTTTCATGTTCCTAGCTATCCCGAATACGGCCGGCTGGCCGGCCGTAGCCGCGACGAGATGATCGCCGGCGCGCGGGTGGAGGTGGCGCCGTTCAAGCGGGATCCCGCCGACTTCGTGCTCTGGAAACCCTCGCGGGACGAGCAGCCCGGCTGGGACAGTCCTTGGGGTTTTGGACGCCCTGGCTGGCACCTCGAATGCTCCGCCATGAGCGAACAACACCTCGGGGAGACCATCGATATCCACGGTGGGGGCAACGACCTCAAGTTTCCCCATCACGAAAACGAGATCGCGCAGAGCACCTGCGCCCACGGAGGGCGCCTTTTTTGTCGCTACTGGGTGCACAACGGCTTCGTAGAATTTGAGCACGAGAAAATGTCCAAATCGCTGGGCAACGTGCTGCTCGTGCAGAGCCTCTTGCAGCGGTTCCCGGGAGAAGCCTTGCGCCTCGCCCTCATCAAGGGGCGCTATCGTGAGCCCATTAGCTGGAGCGACGATCTCGTCCAGCAGGCCAAGTCCCAGCTCGACCGTCTTTACGGGGCCTTGGAACGCCTGGCCGGTATCGATGCTGCGCCGGGTGCCCCGCCTGCGACCTTCACAGACGCCATGGATGACGATCTCAATACGCCGCTTGCGATTGCCCACCTGATGGCACTTGCAGGGGCGGCAAATACCGCCACGGACCCTGGTGAGCAGTCGCGATTGAAGGCAGAAATACTGGCGTGTGGCGGGGAACTGGGCATTCTTGGCCAAACCCCGAGCGCCTGGTTCTCGTCCGCCCAGCCGGCCCAGGTAGACGCGGCCGAGGTGGAATCCCTCATCGAAGCACGACGTGCCGCCCGCGCTGGCAAGGACTGGAAAACCGCGGACCTCGTGCGCGACAAACTGACCGCCATGGGCGTCGTCCTGATGGACGGGCCGCAGGGCACGACCTGGCGAGTGGAGTAAGCAGTCTCATGGCAGAAGAATCTGGCGGTCCCCGGCTCCGACCCGCGCAGGCGTTGCTCGACGCACAGGCTGAGATTGTGGAAACCTTTGGCCTGCTCGAGGACTGGACCGACCGCTACCAGTACATCATTGATTTGGGGCGGCAGGCGCCGCCTTTTCCGGAGACCTGGAAAACCGAGGAGTATCGGCTCAAGGGCTGTCAGTCTCAGGTCTGGATCGTGACCACCCTGAAAGACGGGCACATGGAGATTCAGGCAACCAGTGATTCAGCCATTGTGGCGGGGCTCATCGCGCTACTGGTGCGGGTGTACTCGGGTCGCAAGCCTGCCGACATTCTTGCCACGCCGCCCGACTTCATTCGCCAGATTCAGCTCGAGGACCACTTGTCGCCAACGCGCAGCAACGGGCTTTCGGCAATGGTGCAGCAGATCCGCCAGCGCGCAGTGGCGGCGCTCGCCGAGCAGAACCGCCACTGACGCCCCGCGGCCTCGTCTGCCGCATCAGCTATACTGCCGCTCCCTTCCAAGAGCGCGTGTGTCGATGTCTCAGGCCTTTCCCGAGTTCAAGTCCCTGAACCAGCCTGCCCTGGAGCAGGAGATCCTCGCGTTTTGGGAGAAAGAGCGCATTTTTGAGCGCTGCGTGAGCCACCGGGCGAACGGACCCAACTTCACTTTCTACGAAGGCCCACCCACCGCGAATGGCAGGCCCGGGATCCATCACGTGCTCTCCCGCACGATCAAGGACCTGTTCTGCCGCTACAAGACCCTTAAAGGCTATCAGGTCGAGCGCAAGGCGGGCTGGGATACCCACGGGTTGCCAGTCGAAATCGAGGTCGAGAAGGAACTCGGACTGGATGGACGCGATCAGGTCGAGGCCTACGGCATTGCCGCCTTCAACGCAGCCTGCCGCAACAGCGTCAATCGATACACCAAGGAGTGGAACACCCTGACTCGGCAGATGGGTTACTGGGTGGATCTGGAAAAACCCTATGTGACCTATCACACCGATTACATCGAATCAGTGTGGTGGCTTATCAAGCAGATCTGGGAACGCAACCTGCTTTACAAGGGTTACAAGATCGCGTGGTACAGCCCGGGCACGGGCACGGTCCTGTCTTCGCATGAGGTCAGCCTCGGCTACAAGGAAATCACAGACCCCAGCGCCTATGTCAGGTTCCGCCTCACAGATGACGCGAGCTGCTCACTGCTGGCATGGACGACGACACCCTGGACGCTCTTATCGAATGTAGCCCTCGCGGTCGGACCGAACATCGATTACGTGAAGGTCATCGCCCACCACGATCAGGGCGACGAGCTGATCATCCTTGCCGAGGCGCGTCTCGACGCTCTGCGCTGCGAATACGAGATTCTCGAGCGTATGAAAGGCCGGGAACTCGCGGGCACACGCTACGAACCACTTTTCCGGCTGTCCGCTGAAACCCCGGCAGGGAACCCGTGGCGTGTCGTCACCGCTGACTACGTGGCGGTTGAGGACGGCACTGGCATCGTCCACATCGCGCCGGCCTTCGGCGCCGAGGACTATGAAGTGGGACAGCGCGAAGGCTTGCCCTTGCTTAATCCTGTTCGACCGGATGGCCGGTTCGAGGATGACGCGCCGCTGGTCGCGGGTCTCTGGTTCAAGGATGCCAACCGGATCGTCAATCGCGACCTCGGGGAACGTGGGCTTCTGTACCGGCAGGATTCCTATCTCCACAACTATCCGCACGACTGGCGCAAGGGCACGCCCCTCATGAGTTACCCGGTGGAGAGCTGGTTCATTCGAACCACCGC